>CAYPIW010000066.1:0-52887 GCA_964410925.1 uncultured Desulfobacteraceae bacterium | reverse complement strand
TAGGAGGTATACCACACCCTTTTAAGGATGATCAAAAATGCGAATCTGATCGGAATCTTGAATTGTTTGGAGTTTAACTGCGCGAAGCGCTTAGTTCAACCATCTTTTTAATACATAATTTATCACTTGACATATAACCATCTTTATAATACTTAATTTAATATAGATTCTCTTTTGAAATCTGTACTCCGCTCGAATCGATTTCCATTGTGTAACACTTCTTATTCTGCTGAGCTCTATCTCTATCTCTATCTCGATTCGATTTCTATAATGTTTTTTTCTTCGATCGTTACACATCAACCCAAAAGGTTTTTTAATGAAGAAACCCCTTAAAATGTGATAGCTTGCTCTTGACAGGACGTAGTGTGTTCTGTTGGGAGACTAAAATATCATCTGGTACTCAGATAAAAATGAAGGCTGTTATATAGAAGAAATTATTAATCCTGTCATTATTCATTACTATCTTTTTGTCAAAACAGCAGGCTTTGCAAATGCAGGTTCGGGCACTGAGTAGACATACCTAAAGCAAGGCTGGGATATTTCCGATTACCAATGGCAAAGTCATCTGGAATCAACCCAGGTCGAGGATGTTCCAAGTAACATATGTCCTGAAAGGTTTCTTACCCAACCACACCTATCAGGTCGGCATCGACTATTATCAAACTCTTTTTTTCCAACACTTAAGGAGGGGCACCCAATGAAAAAATTATTGTTTGTGAGTTTTGCGGTCTTTATGGGTATTTTTATTGGTATTAATGCATTTGGAGAGACCACCAATGAGGGGATAAATACTGGGGGGGATATTCCCAACAGTATCCCCGCTGGGGTAACACAAGATTCTGCTGCAAGCTTTTCTTTAGAGGTGGACAATTTTGAATATAGTGGCTCTCTCGAAGAAGGGGAAAGCAGAAAATTAATGGATGGTGCCTCGACCGAAACTTATATTTTAAACCATATAGAAACTGACATTAAGAATTCAATTGAAGAGGCTGTGAATGGCTGCCCGGTTTACAATACACCAACTGTTGTGATCGAAAATACAAGCTGTGCGTATAATCCTTCTGGTTGGGTGCGATTGGAAGGACATGTCTCTTTAAACGGTCAGCCACTGAATGCGATGGTATTGGCAAACGGTCAGTACATGTTTTCCAGCGGAGGAAAAATGAGTATCGGCGATTATGTTCTCACCGTACCGCTGGATTCCAGCAATTCGATTACCCTGTTCACGTTTGTTTCCGGAATGCTGCCCTATCAAACAACCTTTGAAATAAACCCTATTACTTGTAAGATAGAAGGATGTGGTCAACCAGGACTGCCCTTAAAAATCTCCAATCTAGATTTTCCAATCGTAGTGAAGGCAGGCGAAAGTTATCATGGTTCTGTAAAATATGAGGGATCATTTGAGTTTATAGCCAATCCTATGATGCTCATAAAATTTTCTTTTCCAGGAGGTTCCATAGTGGTAATGAACCATAGCGTTCCTACGGCCAGCGACTGTTATATCGATTTTATTGGCACTATAACTAATAAAATAACTGGGACCGGTACAGATTATTTTCTTCTAGTTGACTATGACAATAGCGAAGATTTGTTTTATAATTGGGACAATAATGGGGTTTCAAACAAACTTCCTCAACAACATACTATTATTAAATAATCGTTATTAATGACAAAGCAAACTCTGAGCATTAAGGTTTTTTTCGCCAAACCTGACGCACCATGCCTGAGTTATGTGGTGACGCTCGTAAAAGGAATAGCCAGCAGAGAATACTACTTTGTTGACGCGAAAGACGGTACATTCCTTCATAAAATATCAGGTACTCCCAGCTCGAAAAAAAAGAATTCGCCTGGTTATGATGGGATTAAATTAAACTGAGACTTACACAAAGAGGCTAACATGGACCACCATGGAAAATTCTATTCAAAGACTGTATTTATACTCACGTTAGTATCGGTACTTTACCTTTTTTCTCCATGGACCACCCCTTCAATGGCGGACAGCATACCACCTGAAAGCCTGGTTTCAAAGGTCACGTTGTCTGGCGGTATAGATGCCGCTGCGTTACACTCACTAAATGAAAAGAATACAACCGGAAAGCGTCCCCTAAAAAAAACCACGACCAGCGACAGCAACCGGGTCAATCCTACCTTAATAGTTGAGCAACTGAAGAAAACCCTACGAAAGAGTTTAAAAACGCCGCTCATTAAGGAAGACCAGCAAAATAATCTTCGCTCCCTCGTTCTATCCAAGCAGGACTCGGGAGGCGTCCGCGTTCAATTCAACAGGAAAAACGGCACGCCGACATTAATAAAAGGGAGAGCAATCACGCCGGAAAAGCCAGGTGCAAACGGCGATATCGCCGCCATGGAGAGCATCGCACGGAAGTTTGTCGTTGATAACCGTAACTTGCTCAAAATATCGAACCCGATGCAGGAACTGAAGATCAAGCGGCAGTGGGTCGACAAGATCGGGACAAAACATTTCCGATACCAGCAAACAGTCAACTCCGTTCCTATCTTCGGCAAAGAGCTGATGGTCCACCTCGACAAGGAAAACTCAGTGTACATGCTCAACGGCCGCTACGAAGCCACCCCGGTGGGGGTGGATACTACTCCTGAAATTACCCAAGAAAATGCGCTGGATCTGGTTATGCAGCACCTGAATTTTACCGGGGTGCCGATTGTTGTCCCAGATACCGAGCTTGTAATTTACACTCATCCGAATGGCGACATGACGCTTACGTGGAAGATCGATATAACGCCTACGCTCGACCAGCGATGGATTTACTTTATCAGCGCAAAAGACGGCAAATTTGTCCATCGTATAAAAAATATCCACAGCGCAATCGTTACAGCCAGGGGAACGGACCTTAATTCCACCATCAGAAGTTTCAACGCCTGGAGTGAGAGCGAAAATTTCTTCATTATAGATCCGAGCACGCCGACTGCTGATCCTCCCTACAACCCGATTTCCAACGGTCCAAACCCGAGCGGGGACACTTTTATTCTTTCCGCCGATAACGGTGATGGATCCTCACTTTTCTATGTATGGAGCAGCTTGCAAACCAGCGGCTGGGACCCCACCGGTGTTAGCGCCGCATACAACACAAGGCAGGTATACGACTACTGGAATAACACCCACGGGCGCGATAGTATGGACGGCAAAGAAATGAACCTGATGGTTGCAGTCCACTTCAAAAGCAACTTCGATCAGGCGTTCTGGAACGGCACGTGGATAGTATTTGGTGACGGCGGCACAAAATTCAGAAACCTTGCAGGCTCGCTGGACGTTACCGCGCACGAAATGACACACGGAGTGATCGAGCACACCGCCGGCCTAATATACGAAAACCAGCCCGGCGCGCTGAATGAATCGTTTGCCGATGTGTTTGGGGTAATGGTTGACAGAGATGATTGGCTTCTGGGTGAAGATATTACAATTCCCAGCCCCGGCTATCTTCGCAATATGGCGAACCCAGCAGACGGTTTATCACCACAACCAACAAGAATGAGTGAATATCAGAACCTGCCCAACACCGACGCAGGCGACCACGGCGGCGTCCATATTAACAACGGCATCCCTAACAGGGCGGCGTACCTGATAGCCGAGGGACTTACGGCGGAATCGCTTGGCAAAAGCATCGGCAGGGGCGATACCGAACAGATTTATTACCGCGCGCTGACTACATACCTCACCGCATCTTCTACGTTCCTGGACGCAAGAAATGCCCTCGTTCAGGCCGCCACCGACCTTTTCGGCTGTGGTTCCATGCAAGTCGCTGCAGTGGATACTGCTTTTGATGTGGTGGAGATCACCTCTGGCACTACGAGCGATCCCGACGACACCGCTCCGACGGATACGGATACCGTTACCGGCGACGATGTCATGGCTTACCTCTATCCGGTAGACGAAACCCACGACAACCCGTTTAATCCTAATGAAAAATATATGCTCTTTTTTCAAAACTTTGCGAAATTCCCGCCGTATAACTTAGCCGACGATAAACTCATCTATTACAGCGCGGGCAGCAGCGCAAACCCTCGGTACACACGCCCGGCAACTTTCACCGATTCCAACGGAACAATCGCATTATGGGTTGGAGAGGATTTCAACGTTCATGCGGTCGATAGCACCGGCTCAAATTACACACAGATAACAGCCTCTGCAGATATCTGGAGTATTGCGATCTCTCCCGACGGACGTTATATCGCCTTCACTCTTAACATTATAGACAACAACATCTATGTTTACGATATTAATAGTGACACCACATATGCCTATCCTGTCGTGACACCCAGCTACCAGGAGCCGGGTTCGACCACCACCAATACGGTGCTCTACGCGGACGCCCTTGCCTTTGACTATACGGGCAACACAATCGTCTTCGATTTTTTGAACTGTTTTTCAACACCGGAAAGCTCCTGTGACTCTATCGACGGTGGATATAAATACTTTTCGATAGGATTTTTGGACATTTCCGATCTGTCAAACGGATCGTTTTTCTACCCTTTCCCTAACCAGAGCCCCGCCTTTGACATCGGATTCCCCGCCTTTGCCTACAACAACAATTATGTTATTGCATTGGACGTACTGGACTACTCAAACTTCAGCACAGGCGGGGACCCGATAAGGTCGCAAGTCTGGACGTTAAACCGTGAAAGCCAGGACAGCGCCCTGGTGGCGGACACAGGTATTCCGACCGCTAATGATGAAACCTTTGGTGTTTGGGGAATGCCCAGTTTCTGGGGGGACGACGATTACATAACCATGCAGCGGTTCAACATTTCGAACGGAGCAGTATCGAACGGCGTGGTTTACAGAATACCGATAGACAGTTCCTGGACAGGAGATGACACCAACAGGGAAAAGATAAACGACTACGATGCGGCCATGCCTATCATGCACCGTGCCGGGGTGAGAGACCTGTTCGGAGACATAACCACCAGCGCAACCCTGCTGGATCTGGGAAATGTGTATCTTGGGCGATCAGGCACCGCGACTCTTACACTCACAAACAACGGCAATAAGGATTTGAGCATCACACACTTAAGCATTCAAGGCGCTGCATTTAGTCATAATGGTACCAATACCACTCTGCCAAGAACTCAATCTATGTCAATTACCGTTACCTTTACTCCGGGGACCACTGTCGGCACACAGACCGGCACGCTTACAATAACGAGTAACGCCGACAACCCCACCCTTGTAATATCTCTGACCGGGACGGGAGTGGACACCCCAGGAGATGGCTGGATGACGATCAACGGAACGGTCACATATAACGGAACCCCTCTATGTGCCATGGTTTTGGCAAATGGTCAGTATATGTTTTCCTGTGGAGAGAATCAGGGCACCTATGAGCTGGAAATTCCTCTTGACAAGAACGGTGAAATCACCCTGTTTGCCTTTGTTGATGGTCTTGCACCTTTTAAAGTTACATCAGAACCTTCGTCCTTACCATCTAACATTGAAATGGAACTTGCGAGCCCTGACAGTAAGACTCCAATTGTCACCTCTTCTATGGTTGAAAGCATCGACAATCCCGGATGGGTAGAGATAGAGGGATTTGTCTCTTTGGAAGGAACACCGTTGTGTGCCATGGTACTGGCAAACGGTCAGTATATGTTCTCTTGTAGCCCTATTGGTGAATATCAACTTTCCGTTCCTCTGGATCCCAACGGTGAGATTACCCTGTTTGTTTTTGTTGATGGTCTTCAGCCTTATAAAGAAATTATCAGTCCCTAAAATCGGATCTAACAGTTTCAACAAAAAAGAGGTTTATAACTCAATCAAAATAATATTATTATGAAAAAAGGAGAAAAAGATGAAAAAATCTCACATGTCTTTTGTCGTTTTTATGTTTAGCCTTTTTTTCCTCTGTAACAGTCTTTCCTTTGCCGCCAACAATGATTGGGTTAATATTAATGGAACTGTCACATATAACGGCTCGCCGGTTTGTACTATGGTGCTGGCAAATGGTCAGTATATGTTTACCTGCTCCGGCGATGGCAGTTTCAATCTGGATGTGCCTCTTGACCTTGATACCGGCCAAATTAGGGTGTTTTCATTTTGCGAAGGCCTCGCCCCTTTTGAAGAGGTTATTTATCCCGCCGAGGGACAAGGTATGCAAATAGAGATGGCAGCTGGTGAAGGTGGATCAGGTATGGATGTAACCAGTACCCTTACGGCCATCAATAATACTTGGGTTAGATTAGAAGGCAAAGTCTCGTATAACGGTGCACCTGTTTGTGCTATGGTTCTCGCTAATGGTCAATACATGTTTACCTGCTCCGGAGATGGCAGCTACAGCCTTGATGTGCCCTTGGACCCTAATGATGGTAGTGTAACTCTTTATAGCTTCTGCAGCGGGTTACCACCTTATAAGTACGTTTTTACTTAGGATCAAATCAGCTTTGATGATGACACCGATAATGACGGATATTCCATCAACGAGGGCGATTGTAACGATTTGGACCTCAGCATCAATCCAGACGCCACCGAAATCTGTGGGGACGGAATCGACCAGGATTGCGATGGTAGTGACCTACCATGCCCCCCTTGCATGAACATTGCTGGAAGTTGGTATGCCTCAGAAACTGTTACCTTAACCTGCTGCATTTATGGAGATTGTGAGACTGATACTTTTAGCGGAACCAACACAGTAACTATTCAACAAAATGGGTGTAATATAAGTTATGATGTATATTTAAGCGGATATGGCACTTTTCCTAGAACAGGCACTATAGATGCAAATAAGATCCAGCTTTCTGGTTTATTTGCGGTTCTTCAGCCTGGGTGTACCGCAACACAGAATATTGTTAATGTAAACGGAACAGTTAACGGTGACCAAATTAATTTGCAGGGTTCAGGAATAATAAATGGTACATGCGATGGAAATAGTTTTACATGCACAGGTAATTCTACTGCTACACTTACTCGCTTAAGCTCTTCAAATATAAGCAAAGCAATGATCGAAAAAGAATCTATTAGTGAATCTTCCACACCATTGTTAAATAACTGCATTAAAATATTTACAATTATAGACCATTAGTATGTTTCATTGGTTCGAGTGATAAGAAGTAAAGTGATAAGAATTAAAGCTAAATTAGGACGGTCGGGAAGGGTTAAAGCCTATCAAGTCAGAAGGCTACCGCGAAGCGGTTTCGTACACCTTGCCAAGAACACAGGTCCAAGAACTTCAATTTTCAGTACAGATATCCAATTCTTACAAAATTTTAAAAAAGGCAAATCCTCGAAAATGGATTTGCCCTATTAGAAAAAAATCATCCGATCAATTTCGCTGAAAGATTGATTTCTGTACCGGCAAAAAGTCTTGAAATTGGACATTTCTCCTTTGCTGTTTTAGCATATAGAGCAAATTTATCAGCATCCAGGTCGGGTACCTCTGCTTCACAATCTAAGTCAATACTGGTAATCTTCGGGCCGTCATCTTCTCCCAAATGAATTGAAGCCGTTGTCTGTACGCTTGTAGGTGTAAAATTATCCGCACTCATGATAGCGACAAGGTACATTGAAAAGCATCCAGAATGGGCAGCCCCAACAAGTTCTTCAGGATTTGTGCCTTTGCCTTCTTCAAAACGCGATGCAAATGTAAAAGGGCCTTCAACTTCACCATATTTCATTACGCCGTTGCCTTTTTTCAGCGTGCCATTCCATCTGGCAGTTGCTCTACGTGTCGCCATAATTTCCTCCTGTTTAGGTAAGGGGTTAAACCGTTAATATTTGATTTTCGTTTGTGATTTTTACAGGGAGTGGTTGTGCTAACTGAAAATTGATCAGGAAAAGGGGTTTGTGATAACCCAAAATTGATCACCCTGAACAGAACATTTCCTGTTAAGATGGTGTGGCTCCGCGTTGATAGTTGGGGGTGGAGCGGTTGTCGGCTTTCTGTCGGGGCTGGTTGGCAGTGCTGGGCCGCTCGGAGCAGCCATTTTTCTTTCCCTGGGTTTGCCTCCGGTTGCCTACATCGCCAGCGAGGCGACGACCGCGCTTGCGATGCATGGCGTAAAAGCCGCAGTATACCAACATTACATCTCTCTCGATCGGGAATTTTGGTTCCTGGCTGCGCTAATGGGGGTCGCGATGATTCTCGGAACGTGGTCGGCAAAGCGAGTTATTGAGCGTATGCCTCAAGAAACGTTTCAGCGGTTTGTGGCCATTCTGTTGGTTGTCATCGCTGGCTATATGGTGGTTCATGGGTAGCAAACAGAACATTGGGCCTAACAAGGCAAATGCTCGTGCCCAGCAAAGTCCGAATCGTTGGGATTCTACTGAAAGGTAGGTGAAATTCGATATTGTTACCCAGTGGGTGATTGCACATAGCAACCAGCTAAGCACCTCTTTGCAGGGCTTGCCCTGGCGCTGAGGAGAATGGATTGAGTAGTAAGTCTTTTAGCGGAGCTTGCTCCGGCTCTAAGCAGCCGATCCGCGAAAATCCCACATGAGTAAAGTTTAGCCAACAGCTCATTAGCGAAGTCCACGGGCAAACCCGGTAACGGAAGTCCGAAGCTGGATGGAGCAAGATTGCAGGCCCTGTATTGAGCCCCGAAAAATGTATAATTTTGGTCCTTAAGGATAATCCGTTAGGTGCGGAGAAAGCCGACGCTTTGAATTTGGTGGAAGGCAGCAGACTTGTATGCGCAATGGCAAGTGTATAAGTCACCAACGGGGTCTGAGACCAGGGCATGTTCTTAAAGGGGTAGCTCAGAAACTGGGGAGATCCGAATGTGGCCCTGCCCGCCAGGGCAAGGTACCAGGGGCGTATAGCGAAGAGCGAACAAACCTGGGATAAACGCTCGGAAGTCTTAGCGGATCATAGTACCGAGACCGGAAGTAAACCGGTGGTAAGGTGGGGAAGTAAGGCCCAAGCGACCCACTGCAGGGAAGGTGAAGCCGGGCATAACGTTTCGCTGGTAGGAAATATGGGAGATACTCAGAAATCACAAACCATATCAACGCGACACCAGGGAATTGCGTCACAGGTCGCTTGCGATCTCAGGAGATGTTCAACCGAGCGGGCAAAAGATGAGCCTCCGATCCTGGTTGGTGAGTCCTCGCTTGTTCGGATCAAGATGCTGGCAGAGGCAGACCCCACCATGGTGTTTACGTCTCTGGCCCATAGGATCGATCTTTCCTTGTTGAGAAAATCATTTCGCCAACTACGCAAGAATGAATCCACCGGTGTAGACAAGGTAACGGCAAAGCAATACGCCGAAAATCTTGATGAAAACCTCTATAATCTACATCAACGGCTGTGCAGAGGTCAGTACGTTGCATCACCGGTTAAGCGCATTTGGCTTGATAAGGAGGACGGTAAAAAGCGCCCCATAGGAATAACCGCATTAGAGGACAAGATTGTCCAGAAAGCAGTGGTCACTCTTTTGGGAGTAGTTTACGAACCGATTTTCCATGATTTCTCTCATGGTTTTCGTACCGGTCACAGCCAGCACAAGGCACTGTCCGAGCTTCGGGAAAAGTGCTACAAACTGAACATTAACTGGATTTTAAGCGCAGATATCACAGGACTATTCGACAACATCGACCACAATTTGTTGAGGGACATGATCCGTATAAGGGTTAATGACGGAGGCATTATAAGACTCATTGGCAAGTGGTTAAATGCCGGTGTGTCCGAGGGTGGAGAAGTCATCTATCCTGAAAAGGGGACTCCCCAGGGCGGGGTGATTTCGCTGGTGCTCAGTAACATATTCCTGCACTACGTGCTGGACGACTGGTATGTCAACGAGGTGCTACCGAGATTGAAGGGCAAGTGTTTCCTGATTCGATTTGCCGATGACTTCATCGTGGGATTCCAATTGGAGTCGGATGCAAAGAGACTTATGGAAGTGCTGCCCAAAAGGTTCAACCGTTTCAAGCTGGACCTTCATCAGGATAAGACCCAATTGATTCCATTCGGCAAGCCACCACGGGGCGGGAAACCAAAGGGGACCTTCTATTTTCTTGGGTTTACCTTCTACTGGGGCAAAAGCCTGAAAGGCAACTGGACGATCAAGAAACAAACCGCCCGGAAACGGCGAAACCGCTTTATGCGGATGTTGTGGAACTGGTGCAAAGAAAATCGGCATGATCCCCTTGATAAGCAGCATGAAATATTATGTAGCAAGCTACGGGGGTTTTACCAGTATTTTGGGGTGCGGGGCAACTACAAGGTGTTAGAGGTGGTGTACGAATACGCCGCAAAGGCGTGGAAACGCTGGTTCGGAGAACGCCACAGGGATGGTCGTATAAGTCATGAGAAATTCAAAAGAATTCTCAAGACTTTCCCCCTCCCGCTCCCCCGAATAGTTCACAATATCTGATGACTTGCAGGGCAGCAAAGTTATGCGCCAATCGGGGTGTCGCCTGATTGGTTGACGGCCCGGTAAAAAGGGCCGAAACCGAGGAACCGGATGAGGGAAAACTTCACGTCCGATCTGTGGGGAGGGCGCCGGGTAACCGGTGCCTTTACCCGGAAGCCGACGCAAAAAACCGCGCGGCTGATTAGCAGCGTTGGACTAAGCCGCTTCGCGGCAGTTAATTCCTCGTTATTTCAACTCGTTATTTAATATCTCCCCAACAGTTCCCGATCATATTATATATACCTCCGTAATGGGGGACGTTCGTGCAGAACGTGCTTGACGATTAATCGTAAGTATGAAAAATTACAGGGAACTTCCGGGCCCCTAAAATAATAAGATTCTCTGATAGATTAGCGTGAATGGTGTCGCGTCTTGAATAGTGAATTAAAACAATTTATATTTTAATATCAGTTATTTAATGTTTTATCAAAACCTTGATTTGTGGTTATATGCAGCATGATTATGATAAGATTTCTCAGTCACATAGATGAATCTGCCCGTTCACTTAAGTGGCGAATTCAAAGCTTATACTTGTCCGCCTTGGAGGATTCCTCTTGTGTGAGAAACTCTGGCACCGTTTTTCCGATTTTTGGATATGGTATACCGGTGGCGATATTTTCAGGTATGATCCGGTGAAGCGTCAAAAAATGGTAAAATTGCCTTAGGGCCCAGACCCGGGATTTTGTGACATGAATTGAGGGGGTATTGTAGTCGGCTGCAAAATCGATTAGATGCCGATAGCGAACTTTTTTAACAGACCGAATTCTTTGTATTTTTAGAAAGTTTGCTAATTCGTTGAGCCTGATGGTTAAAGCCTGGATGGAACGCGCCGAGAAATCGGCCAACTGACAGTATGCAAGAAACTGGCTGCAATACCGATAGAGCATGATGCCACCTCCTTGTCGCGCCATAGCTTTTCAGCGAAGGCGGACCGTTGATCATGCTCCATTATTAAACACCCATTAATAAAAGGCAAACTGCGCTAACTGCGGGGTTTGTTGGTTAACGATATGAATAATCAAATAGAACCATCAGACTTCATCGTTCTTGAATGGTCATTTTCACCACCAGACTTTTTTGAGGATTCCATCCATCTCGAACGGGATAACTACGAGATGACAATCGAAAACGGTAAAGTGGTGGCCAAAATTAAACCTCCTGTCTTTGAAACTAATCCAATTATGAGGGATGATCTCACCAATTCACTGAATGACCGTTTTCTCGGAGTTCAATTGCTGACACATAAACCTTACCAGTTGTCAAAGGCTTCAATGTGTCGGTTACATCCTGACGGACGGAGGGACATTACAGTTTTTGCTGAGCCCTGCGTTGCCAGAGCAACGGTTACAGCAGAAATTATTATAACTGACAAAGACGGTAACGTAATCATTGATTCGAAAAGAGATCGAATAACAAAGAAGAAGCAATTATCAGATCTATCAGAAAAATATCGCAAGAGTGATCCCACGGTTGCATCTGTTTTTAACAGCTATAAAATGGCTGTAAATGAACCGAATAATGAGTTAGTTCATCTTTATGAGATTCGTGATGCTTTATCAAAAAGATTTGGTGGTGAGTCTGCTGCCCGTCAGGCCCTCAGCATAAGCTCTCAAGAGTGGTCTCGCCTTGGTTTGTTGGCAAACCATGAACCCTTAAAGCAAGGACGCCACAGGGGCAAGAATATAGGTGTTCTCAGAGACGCCACCGAATCGGAACTAATTGAGGCCAGACATATAGGGCGGACTTTTGTCGAGGCGTATATATTGTATTTGGACCGCTCTAATTCGAAGCAATGAGAGAACTGAACGCTAACAAAAAAATCGAGGCGACAGGGAATAGCCTCTGTGGTTTTTTTTAATGGATGGTTGCCCCTGCGCCTCATTTAGCTCGAACCCCTCCTTTTCAAAAATTTTGCATTGACTTATTGGTATCACATTGGTACCATTCCGGTTGTTATGCCAAGGGAAATTAGACAACTGATTAAAGATCTTGAAAAAGCTGGATTTATTAATCGTGGAGGCAAAGGAAGTCATCGGAATTTGATCCATCCGAAAGGGATAGCTATTACAATTTCTGGTAAACTTGGGGATGATGCAAAACATTACCAAGAAAGAGAAGTTGAGCTTAAAATAAAGAGGTCTAAAAAATGAAAAAGAAAGATCATTATCTAAAAATTGTTGAATGGTCAGATGAAGATCAATGTTATATTGGTTCAATACCCGGCTGGATCGGTAAATGTTGTCATGGTGATAACGAAGAAACCGTTTATCGTCAACTTTGCCAGATACTAGATGAATGGATTGAAATTTACGAAGAGGATAATATACCATTACCTGCAAGCATTTCAGGGAAAAAGTTTTCTGGTAAATTCCAATTGCGAGTCGATAGTGATTTGCATAAAGCGCTCGTTATTAAGGCAATGCAAGCCAATGAAAGTTTAAATAACTTTTGCGGAAAAATATTAAGAAAAAAAATCCTTCAGACAGATAAATTACCGGCTAACAAAAGGCTTGAGAAGGACACCAAAAGCTCGCGACATTAATATATAATGGTTTACAGAGGTTTTATTGGCCTTATTCCTATAGCCTGTGGGCTTTTGGTTGCCCCTCAGCCTTGATGTAAAAATGAAATCATGAAAAGTTTATCAATAACGGGTACAAATTGCATGAAGTTGAAATGTTACTTGTACCATACAACAATGATACAGTAGCTTACTTACGCTATCCAAAACATAGAATTCTGCATGAAATTATAGATAATGTTGTAACTTTAAAAATCCCATCAATGTTAGCCTTAGAACTGTTTCGGCAAGGTATTTTATCTCAAATCCAAGATGCGAAAATCTTTCTTGGTGTTAGCGGGAAAAAAAATTGGTTCCTATTTCATAGATGATTTTCGGTATCCAAATAATCATTCTGATACCATTACCATTGTATTTAAAAAGAAATAAAATCTTTTATAACAAATTACTTGAGAAGGACCGGGAGAAGCCGAGCATTTATTAACGTATGGTGGCGATTAACCCTCAGTAATATTCATTGAGGTATAAAATTTCAATCTCCCGGCCCCTTACTTATACGTTAAACACCGAATGAGATTACTATATGAGTTCAGCATCAGTAAGATTTTATTTTATCACAGATGAGGATGAGATTCTTAAAGTACCAATTGCTAAATTTGAACGCATGCTGAAAGGCTCACATGAAGAAAAAACCGAAAGATTTGCGGGAAAGTGCATACGCGCTGCAGAAATTGCAGTGATGATTGAGAATCGAAAGCCCGTAGTAGTTCTACGCGCCATTTATTACTATCTGCACTTCAATGAAAATGGCATTCTCGATTATGATAGATTTATGAAGGACGGAAACTTAGTGGCTAAGGCTGGAATTCCCGAATATTTTATGAAAAAAACACAAGACAATGTAATAAATGCACAGCAAGAATTCGCTAAAAGACAACGCGATCATGCTGTCTGGTGGAAGCCCAATATTCAGTTTGAGCGCGATATCTTAGATGCTTCTATCGGCGATTTTAAGTGCAAACGGTTGTAATGTTGTTTAACAAAAGCTTTGAGACAACTAAAGTAATGGCAATTTAGAAGTTATCGTTTTTAGATATTTTTTTCTTAATATGAACAGTGGGACTTTTTATCCGGCACTGCTCAAGCTTGCCGTTATCTTTACGATATTTTCGCTTGCATACACATCTTTTATATGATAATGTGTATGCAAAATTGGAGGTGCCTTATGAAACGTACGAATATTGTACTTGATGATAAACTTGTAGAAGAATGCTTCAAAGCGACCGGTATAAAAACACAGCGGGCTTTAATCGATCATGCATTACGTGAGTTGCTTCGACATGAATCACAAACTAAGATTCTCGAATTAAGAGGTAAAGTTCATTGGGAGGGCAATCTTAACGAGTGGCGCAGCGGGCGTGATACATGATGATTCTTGTCGATACAACTGTATGGATCGATTTTTTTGCGGCACGATCGTTGTCCCATGTGGTGGCGTTGGAAACCATTATTAAGCGCAGAGAAAACATCTGCATCTGCGGTATCATTTTGGCAGAGGTACTTCAAGGCATTCGGCAAGATACAGAATTCAGAAAAACAAGAGACTTATTCAAAACTTTAGTTTTACTTCCAATGCCATATACTGTTTTTTTAAGATCTGCTGATATTTATAGGAAATTGCGTAAAATTGGTATCACAATCCGAAAACCACTGGATTGTATGATTGCCTCAGTTGCTATCGAAAACGACATACCTCTCCTGCACAATGATAAAGACTTTCAGCCCATTGAGAGGCGTTGCGGCTTAAAAGTGCTGTCATCAACTAAAAAAAGATAACAACGGCATGAAGATGTGCTGGCTATTTTTTGCTTTGGCGTTAAGTCCCTTTTTTCTTCTTTCCGAGGGCAAAGAAAGGATCATGTTTATATTCACCCAGCTGTGCCGAGTTCCTAACATTTACTTAACAACGGAGGCATTATGGAAATCAAGACGGTCAGGATTGAAAAAACGGATGATTTGAATATGATCTTAGGGCATTCTCACTTTATCAAAACGGTCGAAGACGTCTATGAGGCGATCGTTACTACGGTTCCGGGAGCGAAATTCGGTCTGGCATTTTGTGAAGCTTCCGGTCCGTGCCTGGTGAGATATACCGGAACAGATCGTGATCTAATAGAATTGGCGAAGAAAAATGCTTATACTCTTTCGGCGGGACACTGTTTCATTGTTTTTATGAAAGACATGTTTCCCGTCAATATTTTGAATACGGTCAAAAACGTTCCGGAAGTCTGCAGAATCATTTGCGCAACGGCGAATCCTGTGGAAGTCCTCGTTGCAGAAACAGAGCTGGGACGAGGCATCGTCGGTGTCATTGACGGATCTGCCTCCAAAGGAATTGAAACCGAAGACGACATAAAGGAACGAAAGGATTTTTTGCGGGCCATCGGTTATAAGCAGTAAACCGAAAAAAGTGCCTAAAGTTTGAAGTGAGCTAAAGTGAACTAAAGTTGAGGAATGCGCTTTCAGCGCAGTAATTTTAAAAATGATAGAATACCATAATTTTTTAGGCACCTTAGCTCACTTTAGCTCACTTCAAACTTCTTTATTATATGTGCATGAGATTGGCTTGCACCTCACCTCCTTTCAGCCGGATCAGTACATATCCTCCCATGCATAACATGCCGGGATTCAAGACCTTTGTCTTGCCGATAAAATCTTCGGATTCTGCTTCATGAATATGACCCGTTAGACAAATATCCGGCTGCACCCGCTGGATAAATTCCAGCACGGATTTATTGCCCACATTTTCTCCGGATGGCAGATCCGCTGCTTTTGATCCAAAGGGCGGATCATGGGCCACGAGAATCAGTTTCGGCAGGTGTTTTATTTGTTCATATCCCTGGGTGAGCCACTGCGCCAGCCTGGCATCGGGGACTTCGGACGGGGTCATAAAAGGAGTCGGTGTAGAATATCCCACTCCCATAATACCGATATCTTGGGTGAGTTGTTTACCCTTTGCATGAATATTCCATCCCTTATCATCCAAATAAGATGTGATTTCAGGTCGATCCATATTACCGATCTGGGCGTAGATATTGGGGTTTATCTTAAAAACTACTTCCAGCAGTTCACTTGCCTTGCGGATTCCGCCTCTGTTGGTGATATCACCGCTGATGATCACACCATACGCATCGGCAAGATCCGGAATTTCATAAACAAGTGAAAGATCTTCATGAATATCGCCAAATCCTATCCAGAATTTTTCCCTTGTGCTCATAAAATAATTCTCCCCGCCTTGATCTTAAAAAAATCCTTATTTATGGATGGACACTGTTTATAATGGAAGCCATATACCCGGCACCAAAACCGTTATCAATATTTACAACAGCAATATTTGAACTGCAGCTGTTCAGCATGGCAAAAAGAGCGGTTAAGCCACCAAAGCTGACCCCGTAGCCTACGCTTGTGGGAACAGCGATCACCGGCCGGCTCACCATCCCGGCAACCACGCTGGGAAGTGCCCCTTCCATACCTGCCACTACAATAAGGACAGAAGCCCGGTCGATTATTTTTTTATGGTTAAACAACCGGTGAATGCCGGCAACCCCCACATCGAAAACGGATTCTACCGGGTTTCCCATGGCTTGTGCCGTGATAAATGCTTCTTTCGCAACCGGGATATCCGATGTTCCGGCAGATATTATAACGATGGTCCCTTTGGTTCGTAAACGGATTTCATGTTTTTTCCATACCACCATCTTTGCATCTTCATGATATTCTGCTTCAGGGAAGTGTAAGACAACCCGGTCCGCTTGAAGAGAGTTTATACGAGTCACCAGAACCACTTTTTCCTGAGGCAGCATTTTTTCCATGATACCGATAATCTGGTCGGCTGTCTTTCCCTGTCCAAATATAACTTCGGGAAACCCCTTGCGCAGTGAGCGGTGATGGTCTATATGGGCATAGTCAAGATCCTCAAATGACAGGTGCTTGAGTTTTCGGGCGGCATCCCGGACGGAAATTTTGCCCGTGGCAACATCGCCAAGGATCTGATTCAACAATTCAATGTCCATGCTATACTTTCCTTTGCTTATTGACTGGATAACCGGAGGTTCTCAAGACAAGCGTCGGTTCAGAATCCTAAATATTGACTTTCTACGAGTCCATCAAAGCTTGACTTCTTTTTTTTATTTGCTTTATTTTAAACAAAAGGCATTCACGATCAGAACTGACTCGTACGACTATTGAAGGAAGTTGTTTGGACTTAAACTTCATGGCCTTGCAGCCATGGGGAAAGTTCTTGTCCCAGGTGACATAATAATGTTTGCATTTATGGCAGTCTATCATTTACAGAGTTCAGGAATCGCTTTGCGGATCGGTTTTTCTTCTATCCCGAACAACTCTCCGGTCATTTTTAAAGGACAGAGACACAAAAAAACCATCTCTGACACTTTGCCGGCGGTCATTTTTGTTCTTGCGTTTTTCCTTGAAGCGAACCTTTTTCCCGCCGGAAAGAACAGTATGTCTGCCCCGCAGGTCCGGCAGATCGTACTGGGGTGGTTAAAATTTTCGTCTTTTCCTCCGGGGCGTAGGCCCTACCCTTTCTCCGAGCTGTAGGCTCTACGAGCCGGAAGCCGGCCTGTAAGCTACGGGCTGGCCTCCGGCTCGTAGAGTTACGATCCTACGCCTCGGAGAGAAGCGGGGCCGGAGGCTTGATCTTAACGAAAAATCCTGGTTTTCGTTCGGACACTATTTAAGCCTAAAACCAGTCGGTTATGTTCGGATCTATACCAAACGTTCTTTTCAATGATGATTTAGGGTTTGGGTTTTTGATGAAGTATATCCTTTTCCATCTCTTTTAAGTTATTTTCAACGGAATCTATTTTATCTTCAAGGTTGCTCGTTATTTTCTGCAAAGCGAGTTGGTAGGCTTCCTGCTGGTTTTTCAGCAGGACATCAACCGTCTTTTTATCAATCGTGAAAGATTTAACAGAGTCAATATCGGCCCTGATATTTACCAGATCTTTTTTGGTGCTCCCGATCATTTGGGAAAGATTTTCCAATTGATTGTTAACCGTATTATCAATGTTCTTTAGATTCGATGCCATAGTTTCCAAATCTCCGGACAAAGGAGACAGTTTTTTGTCGAGAGTTGTTAGGGAGCTTTCAAATTTTTCATTGTCTGTTTTTCTGGCAGATCTGATTTGATTTATAGCGGTGGTTGCTTTATTCAGATTTGCCTGAATCGAAGCGGTACTCTTTTCAATTGCCTCAATTCTTTTCGTAAGGTCATCTTCAAGATTCGCCTGTCGAAGGGAAAGGGATGAGAATTTTGATTGGAGATCTTTAGAAAGGGCCTTAACCCCCATGATTCCTGTACTGTCCGTTAAGGAGATGCTTTTTTTTAAATCGAAATAAACAGCAAAACTTATAATAACGATCAAACATAGGATGAGAATCGAAATACGGGTGACACGCTTGTTTAATTTTTCGAACTGAAAATTATCGATGTCTTCTTGAGACTGAAAATCCGGTTTCTCATCATCTGTTTGCATTTTAAATTTGGAATTTTCATCGGCTGTCATTTTTATTTATTCCCACTCGATTGTACTGGGTGGTTTGGAACTTATATCGTAAACCACTCTGTTTACGCCCACGACTTCATTAATGATTCGGTTTGATATGTTTCCCAGAAATTTGTGAGGCAACTTCGCCCAATCCGCCGTCATTGCGTCTTTGCTTGTTACCGCCCGGATTGCCACAATGTTTTCATAGGTTCGGCTGTCTCCCATAACCCCCACACTTTTTACGGGCAGAAGCACGGCGAAGGATTGCCATAATTTTTTATAATATCCAATATTTCTAATTTCATCAAGCAAAATATCATCCACATGTCTTAATATTGAAAGGCGTCTTTTGGTAATTTCTCCGATGATTCTAATTGCAAGACCCGGTCCCGGAAACGGTTGACGCCATATCAGGGTTTCATCTAGCCCCAGTTCCTTACCCAGAATTCGCACTTCATCTTTGAATAAATACTTTAACGGTTCAACAAGTTTTAATTTCATGTTTTTTGGAAGGCCGCCGACATTGTGATGTGATTTGATAATTGATGTCGGACCCCCAAAGGCGGATTGAGACTCAATGATATCCGGATAGAGGGTGCCCTGGGCCAAAAAATCAGCGCCTTTTATCTTTTTGGCTTCGGTTTCAAAAATATTCATAAAAACCTTACCGATAATTTTTCTCTTTTTTTCCGGGTCGGTCACTTTAAAGAGTGCTTTTAAAAATTTGGTTTTAGCGCTGATAAACCGGATGTTGATTTTAAGATGTTGTTTCAATCTTTTTTTAAGTTTTTCGGCTTCATCTTTTCGAAGCAGGCCGTTATCCACGAATATACACGTAAGATTTTCCCCCACAGCCTTGTGAATCAGTAATGCGGTAACAGAAGAGTCGACTCCACCGCTTAAGCCCAGAATGACTTTTTTATCTCCTATGGTTTCCTTTATTTGAGCAATAGAATCTTTGGCAAAGGACTTCATCGTCCATGTACGTTTGCAGCCGCACACGTCAAAAAGAAAGTTTCGAAGCATTGCTTTGCCCCTGGACGTATGATGAACTTCAGGATGAAACTGGAGACCGTAAAGATTTTTTTTGTCGTGGACCGTTGCCGCTATTTTTGTGTTTTGGGTTGAAGCGGTTATTCTAAAACCGTTCGGCAGCTTTTCTATTGAATCCCCATGGCTCATCCAGCTCTTTGTTTTTCGATCTACACCGTTAAACAGGCCGTTCTGTTCTTTTATCTTAAGCTCTGCAAATCCGTACTCACGTTTTCGGGCTCTTTTTACCAGTCCACCGAGCGTATGGATCATAAACTGCATGCCATAACAGATTCCAAGAACAGGAATGCCGAGATTGAAAATCGATTCATCGCATTTCGGACTGTTTTTTTCATAAATGCTTGAAGGCCCTCCTGAGAGAATAATCCCTTTGGGGTTCAGATGGGTGATATGGGCAATATCAATATCCGGCGGATCGATTTGACAGTATACATGAAATTCTCGAACACGGCGGGCGATAAGCTGGTTATATTGCGAGCCAAAATCTATTATCAGTATCATAACTTGTCTCATTTAAAAAATTTGCGAAAACATATTGAATATGTTAAAAGCGGTCAAAAATGTCAACTCATATATTTAGCTCATTAAACGGATGGATAAAATTATTACCCAAATTTATGAAGTGCAGACGCCTTCCCAGGCAGAAAAGCTGATATCGCTCGGGGTGGATCATATCGGAAGTGTTATTGTCTCCCAAAAGTTATGGAAAATTCCTTTGATAAGGGATACAATTGATTTAATTGATGCCTCGAACATCCGAAGCAGCTTGATACCCTTGTTTAGCGACCTGGATGCAATACTTTTTACCCTCGATTATTATCAGCCGGATATGGTTCATTTTTGTGAGGCATTACCATTGCAAAATGATGGGTCCGGAGCCTATAAGAAATTTTTATTATTACAGGAGAATGTTAAAAACAGGTTTCCCTGGATTAAAATTATACGATCTATTCCGATACCACAAACCGGGATGACGGACTTTATGGATCCTATTGAACTGGCAGGGCATTTCGAGCCGGTAAGCGATTATTTTTTAACTGACACCTTGATTATAGAAAAATCCGGATCTTTTTTTGACCATCAGCCGGTCAAAGGTTTTGTGGGAATAACCGGCCGCACATGCGATTGGAATGTGGCTGCAAAGCTGGTTAGACGGAGCCGGATTCCTGTAATACTGGCAGGGGGGATTACGCCCGATAATGTGTTTGATGGTATCCTGAAGGTTCGTCCGGCGGGGGTTGACAGTTGTACCGGTACCAATGCCGTGGACTCGGAGGGAAATTCAATAAGATTCAAAAAGAATTTTGTCAAAGTAAAACGCCTCGTAGATGAGGTGCGCAGGGCAGAAAGGGCTCTTGGATACAAATGAACACAGTCTGTGAACATCTGTGTCCGATTATTCAATTAAAGGAATTGTAATTTATGTATTACAGCAGTGATTTGAGAAAAGGTCTTAAACTCGAAATTGACGGTGATCCATATATTGTTGTGCAGTTTGAATTTGTCAAACCCGGGAAGGGACAATCGCTTTATAAGTGCAAGCTGAAAAATATGTTGACCGGTGCACAGTTTGATCGAACCTTCAGGGCCGGTGATAAATTTAATGAGGCAAACCTCGAAGAGCACGAAATGGAATATTTGTATTCAGACGGTGAACAGTACTGTTTTATGAATACATCGACGTATACCCAGGATTTTCTCATCAAGGATCAGGTGGGGGATGCCACCAATTTTTTAAAGGAAAATACGGTTTGCAGTGTTCTTTTTTTCCAGGGAAGAGCTATCGGAGTGACACTTCCTAATTTTGTGGAGTTAAGGATAACCCAATCGGAACTCTGGGCAAAAGGGGATACGGCCACCGGCAGCACAAAGCCGGCAACACTCGAGACCGGTTATGTGGTTCAGGTACCTCCATTTGTTGATGAGGGTGAACTTATCCGGATCGATACCAGAACCGGTGCATATGTGGAACGGGTTAAGGAGTGAGACAAGAAGAACTCAGTGATATTTTCACCACAATATGAAATTTTTCAACAAAGACAGTTATTGAAATGACGGTACGGTTTCGATCTGTTTAGCCTTTTTCTTCAGCAAAAAATGATAGATCACATCACAATACCGGTGCAACTCCAGCATGCCTTTTTCTGAAACGGCATACCGCCAGAACCCATATAGCTGGGTAAGATTAAATGTAACCGTTCACAGGTTCAGGGTTCAACGTTCAGGGTTAAGGACAAAGAAGGCATTGAAGATTTGAAGTCCTCATTACGAATGTTCATTTTCCCAGGTAATTGCCAATTTAGCTTCAAATGCTGGATCAGGCCTGACGAAACTGACGCTTTTATCGTAAATACGCATCCTAAATGCAGTCCGGGGATAAGAATGGAACCTTGAACCCGTGAACGCATACGTTAATTACTATCCAGGACTTTTTGGTTTCAGGTGTCAGGTGTCAGGAATGATGAGCAGAGGCGCTGAAACCTGACACCTGACACCTGAAACCAGGTATACGGGAAGGAATAAATATGGGATATTTTTTAAAGCCATACTATGGGCAATTTTAATCACCCCACCTGACATTTGATTGAAAGGCTTTTGCTCAAAAAAATGAATAAGTTAATGGGTAAAAAGAATTTTAACAAATCGGCAATGCTCCCGGTGGACAACAGACAGTTTCGTGACCTCCCGGATCAATCGGTCTCGGTTCGGCTGAGAAACTTTCCCACCAGCATGGCAATCAGAATGGTCAAATAAAGCTGGCCGGTAACGGCAATGAACAGTGTAACGGATTTCGCAACAGCTGAAACCGGCGTGACATCCCCATATCCTAATGTTGTCAGGGTAACAAAACTGAAGTATAGAAAATCATGAAACCCCTGGGCAGTTCCCCAGGCAAAATTGATGGCCCCGGTATCCAGATGATAAAGAAATTTTTGCAGTATTTCCGCCATGGCCAGAAGCACCGCGCCTAATATTCCGATAAGCAGATACCCGTTGATTGAACTGATGATAATGGTTAGATTAACCTTCTCGCTCTTGGCGATATGCCTGACCATACATATGACGATAAACTGGTTAAAGCAAAAAAATGACAAGGAAAAAACCAGGTTCAACGCTTGAGTCGGAAAAAAATAATCAAGCCAAACTAAAAATACGGTAACGGTTCCGGATGCGATCAGAATTGTTTGAGCTCTTTTAACAAAATCAAGAGAAAAAGTGCCGAACAAAACTGTAGCCGTAAAAAGTATTTTTTTCATCAGCACTCTATGAAAAGATAATACGGGAAAGAAAAGGATGGTAACCAACAGGCAAATTAACAAAATGATGTTGTTTCTGGCCAGCCGATTTTGTTTCATATAACTCACCTGGTTAAAGCGGAAAAGTGACGAAAGTTTTTCTAGTGTTTCTATTAAAAGTAGTTTGATGCAGCTATTACCAATCCGGCATTCGCCACCGCAGGTTGTCTTCATCGGCGGGCGGCGTTTCCAGCTTTGCGGGTGTCAGCAAATTCCCCCAGTTTGTCCGGTTTTGCATCTTATTCCGGGTTTCCTCAGGAACAAAATTTTTTCCTTCACGAATCTGCCAACCCCCGCCAAGGGCTTTAAACATGGCAATAAAATTCAGGACAACAGATCCTTTGATTTCGGTCAAAAGATCTTGCTCCTGGCTCTGAAACCGTTGAGTATCCAACACCCGCTGGTAGTCTACAAGACCTTCCCGGTACTGAATCATGGAAAGATCCACCGAACGCGTGGCTGCGTTCACGCTTTCCGATAAAAATTTTACCTGATCCTGCGACCGCAAAAAGGCCACCATGGCGTTTTCCACTTCCTGCGCCGCCCTTAGCACCGTATTCCGGTAATTGACAACCAGTTGTTGAAATCGGGCATCCTGAACCCGAACACGGTTTTTGATGCGCCCGTAGTTAAAAATGTTCCATGCAAACCCGGGACCGCCGTAAAATTCGATGCTGTCGGAATCCCAGAGGTCACTGAATGAGCTGCCGCCGGGATAACCTGCCGCCGTTACATCTGAATCACTTGCCCGCAATCCTATGGAGCCAAAAAGAGAAAAATGGGGGTAAAGATCCGCCTTTGCCACTCCGATCAGGGCGCTCTGGGCGGCAAGCTGGCGCTCTGCAAGGCGGATATCCGGACGACGGCGCAGCAACTCCGACGGAACGCCCACGCTGACCTCGGAAGGTATTCTGGGAATGGGCTTTGGTGCGTCTAATAACTCCTTGAGTTCACCGGGAAGTACTCCAAGTAAGATGGCGAGCCCGTTCTTGTTTTGGCGCAGGTCGGATTGTATCCGGGGGATCGTGGCCTGAGTGTCTCGCAGAAGCGCTCTGGCCTGTTGCACATCCAGTTCTGTGACGTCTCCTTCTTTGAATCGCGTTTCGGTGATTTGAAGGGACTGTTCCTGAATCTTTACATTCTCTCTCGCAATGGCCAGACGCGCCTCCTGGGTACGAATAAAGATATACGTACGGGCCACCTCAGCAGTGAGGGTGACCAGGATGTCATCATAGCTCGCAATGGAAGCCTCGAGGTTACCCATGTCTGATTCAACGGCACGGCGGAATTTCCCCCAGAAGTCCAGTTCCCAGGCAGCGTCAAAACCCAGATCGATATTACCATAATGAAAATCGGCGCCACGCTGAGAATTCGCAGTGTTTTTGCTCACGTCCGTATAGGCGTAGGATCCCTTGCCGGATTGCGATTGCGGATAAAGATTTCCGGTAGCAATCCCTAACTGGGCACGGGCTTCCAGGATCCTGATTCCTGCGATTTGAAGAGGAAAGTTCTGCTGAAAAGCCCTCTCAACCAGGGTATTGAGAACCGGGTCATTAAAAACCGTCCACCACCGGCCAAAATCCGCCGGCTCACTTTTGATCACAGGATCCTTTTCCTCGAGCCATTTCACAGGTTCCGGTGCTTCGGGCCGGATATAATCCGGTCCCACTGCGCATCCGGTCAACAGCAGGGCAAAGCTTACACCTAATCCAAAGATGAGACAGCGGTTTTTCATTTTACCGTTCCTTTTTTAACGAACTCTAACCAACATATTTGCCAACTATTTATCCGGTGCTTCAATATGGAAAAACAGGGTATAAAGCGCCGGAACGTAGCTAAGCGTAAACAGACTGCCGATTCCCAGGCCAAAGAACATGACACATGCCATGTTGTAAAAGAGCGCGTCATGGTAAATAATCAGCGGCGTGAACCCAAGCATGGTGGTTGAAACCGAAAGCAGTATGGGTCTGAAGCGGCTGACGGCCGAATTGAGAACCGCATCATAGGGTACCTGCCCCTCCCGTCTGTTTTCTTCAATTTTATCGATCATTACAATGCCGTTATTCACAATGGATCCGGCCAGGGCCAGAAGTCCGAGAATGGCCATAAAATCAAAATCCGCCCTCATACCAAACAGGCCCACCACGGCACCCACCAGCACCAGGGGCATGGTCAGCATAATAATGGCGGCACGCCGGAAAGAGTTAAACTGCCATACCAGCAGAATGAGAATGGCGGCAAAGCATGGAAACAACGGTTTTGACAGTTTTCCCATTGCCTTGGCGGAGTTTTCCAGTTCACCTCCCATTTGCCAATGGTGATTTTGGGGAAACTCCATCCGGTCAAGGGTCGGCTTGATTTGCTCAAAGAGTTCAACAGCCTTCAGCACCTGGTGCTTGGCGCTAACTTCTATGGTGCGCTCCTGGTTGTAGCGAACGATACGGTTGAGTTCTCCGATGCCGTATACATCGGCAACCTGATTGAGAGGAACGCCGGCGTTATTGGTTTGCGAATAGACGTTAAGGGTTGCCAGACTGGACGTTGAATCCCGTTCCGCCTGGATACCCCGTCCCACAATGGGAATATCCACATTCCCATTGTGAAAATCGGTGACCGTGGTGCCGTCGATAAAAAAACTCAGAGAGTCGGCCACATCCTGCGAGGTTAATCCGGCACGGCGGGCACGGTATTGATCGACCTCAACCTTTGTTGAAATCACCCGGTTATTCCAATCATCCTTGATATCCAGGGTGCCGGCGATTTTCCTTAACCCCGCCTTCAATTGTTCGGCCTGTTCCCATAGTACGTCTATATTCGGACCACTGAGCCGGATCTCCACTATTCCGGGTTCGGAGGCCCCCAGAAACATCGCCTTGACCCTTCCACGGGCATTGGGAAAATGATCCAGCAGATGCCGCCGCGTCCGTTTGATAAGTTCATACACCTGATCCCCTGTCTGCGTATTTACGATCACAAAAGCACTGTTCGGATCAGGATCTGTCGGCGCCAGCGAGAGGAAAAATCGGGGTCCGCCATTTCCCACATATGCAATTGCCCCGGTAATTTCCGGGTTCTCTTTTTTATCCTGAAGCCAGGTGCAAAATTTCCGAACCCTCCTGTCGGTCTCCTCGATATGGGTCCCGGCAGGAAAATCGAGATTGACCGTATACTGATTTCTGTCTCCATCGGGAAAAAGGATTCGCGGTATTTTTGTAAACCCGAATACCGCTAATATAAAAACCACACCCACGAAACCCAGCACAAGCATTCGATTGCACAGACTGAATACCAAAATTTTTCGGTAAATTTGATAGAATTTACCCTGGTAAGGATCCATCTTTTCTTTTTTATTACTGCCGGGAGCCGGCCGGGTCTTCATAAACCAGTAACAAAAGCTGGTGGAGGAGAACATGGACAGGAACCATGAGCCCATGAGTAGAATAATCATAACCTGACCTAAAGATTTGGTATAATCCCCGGTGCTCCCGATTTGAAGGATAATCGGTCCAAAGGCAAAAACCGTTGTGAGCGTACTGGTCAAAAGCGGGACGGAAAGAGACCGGCCTGATTTTAAGACCGCTTCTTTACGATCCATTCCGCTTTCCAGATTCACCTTGATATCATCAGACACCACGATAGCGTTATCTACAAACATCCCCAGGGCAATAATCATTGTGGCCAGTGAAATGCGCTGCATATCGATATTCAGCACGCTCATCATGACCACCCCGAAGAGCATGACAAGGGGAATGAATGATCCCACAATCAAGCCGGTTCTAAACCCCAGCATAATCATCACCACCCCAAGGACAATCACCACACTCTGTACCACATTGCTCACCATGCCGTTGACGGCTTTGGTGATGAGTTCGGGCTGAAAGGTGGCAAAATCAAGCTTGTAGCCCAGGGCAAGGGACTGTTCAATCTCCTTGACTTTTTTCTTCAATCGTTCGCCGAATGCTACCGCATCCACGCCCTTGAACAAAAATACACTCAGAACAATCGCTTGATGGCCATTGTAATAAGCGGGATTCTGGATAGGTTCCACATATGCTTTCCTGATGCTTGCAATATCGCGCAGCGGGATTGCGGCCTGGGTGCCGGGAACGGGTATCAGGACATCACCGATCTCCTCAATGGATCTGAAACTGCCCAATGTCTCCAGGACGATTTCCATACCGTTTATATCTACCCTGCCGGCGGGACGGATGATGTTTTGCTGCTTTAAGCTTTTTCCGATCACTCCGGGATCGATGCCGATTTGCGCCATTTTGGCATTTGAAAATTCAATATAAATGCGCTCTTCCTGAACACCGGTCAGATCGATTTTCTGGATCCCCTTCATCAGGTTGAGACGTTCCCGGATTTCACGGGCAGTTTCACGCAGTTCCGCCATGGAAAACCCATCGCTCCAGAGCGCAATGGTGGCCATGGATGTGTCACCGAAGGTATCGTTCACCATGGGCCCGATGGTGCCGGCAGGCAGACTGGGTTCCAAATCGCTCATCCGATTGCGCAACAGTTTCCAGACCATGGGAAGATCTTCTGCAGGCACTTCGTCCTTAATGGTCACATGGAGAATACATTCACCGACTTTAGAGGTGGAATCTTTGATATCATCCACTTCACCCATGGATCTTATTTTCTCTTCTATGGGACGGGTAATCAGCCGCTCAACCTTCTCCACAGGCATACCCGGGTTTTTTGCCACGATCAATGCTTCGCGAATGGTTATATACGGGTCTTCCAGTTTTGGAATTTTGGTAAACAGAATAATGCCGCCAAAAAATATCACAAGCATAACTACGATAACGGTTCGCGAATTATTGAGTGCAAAATCGGTTATACTTTTCATTTTCTACTCCGAATTGAAGCTCCTGCAGCAAACTGCAGGGAATCTTCGACTGTAAGGAATTCTGCTTTTTTTAATATTCGCTCGCTAACCCCGCAGCTTGCTGCGGGGAATGCGCTCGCTTTTGCAGTTCAAAAACCTGACATATTTTTTATGACTTTCTACCTGGGGTGATTAAAATTGCACATAATATGGCTTTAAAAAATATCGCATATTTATTCCTTCCCGTATGGCTGGTTTCAGATGTCAGGTGTCAGGTTCCAGAGCCTCTGTTCATCATTCCTGACACCTGACACCTTAAGATATGGAACAAAAATGGGATTAATCCGCCAAAGTTCGGTGACGGATTAAAATTCCATCTGTATAAACGGTGATTTTCACCACCTCACCTTCTACCTATCGAGAGTTATTGTTCCATAAGCTTTACTTTCATCCCATCAGCCAGAAAACTTACCCCGGCAACGGCAATAATATCTCCGGCAGAGAGACCTTCAGATACGATCACCCTGTTCTGTTCTGAGCCGAGAATGCGAATCGGCGTCTTCCGAACGGTGGAGGTTTCCGGATCATACACAAAAGCATATCCTTTTTCGGCTTCCCTGGCCGGAAGGATCGCCTGAATCGGAACCCGGTAACCGATCATTTGACTGTCGTCTTTTAAGACCAGAGATGCTTCAGCCGTCATACCCGGATTTATATTCGCCGGAGGCTCGATCAGCCCCACCTTTACCGGAAAAGCATTGGCTTTTACAGCAGCGGAACCGATTTCGGAGATACGGCCTGTTACAGAAAGATCGGGCAGCGTGGGAAACCTGACCGTTGCCGGAGTACCCATATGTATCCGATGGATCGTGGTCTCCGGAACCGCCAATTGCACTTCCAATGCCCCTTTGGCATCAATGGCAAACACTTTTTGTCCAACCTTCACTTCCTCGTGGGGATCCACGGAACGCCAGGCAATATGGCCATCGTACGGAGATATCAGCAGGGTCTTACGGAGATTTCGCTCAGCGAGATTCAGCTTTGCAATCTGATAATTCACCTGGCTCCGGGCGGCACTGTAATTATACTTGGCTTGCTCCAGCTTGCTTTTGGCACCCGCGCCCTGTTGATAAACCCTCTCCTGGCGATCATACTCCTCTTTTGTATTCACAACCTTGGCCTCGGCCGTTACAAATTCAGCCCGGGCGGCGTCCACGTCCAACCGGTAAGGTTCTTTATCAAGAACAGCCAAAAGTTGTCCTTTCCGGACGCGATCTCCGATATCGACGTTTACCGTCTCAACCTTTCCGCCGACCTCAAAACTCAAATTGGAAGAATCGGTTGCCCTGACAACCCCGGAGAACTTGCGTATTTGACCGGCGGCCGGTTCGGAAACGGTGATGGTTTTAAGAGCTCGAACCTGTTCAACGATTTCAACTTTTTTTTTGCATGCCGTTATGGCAACCCATATGAAGACCAACGATAAAATCTTTATAATTTTTCTGTCAAAACACGATTTCATGGCCTTACTTCTCTCCTTTGTTTTTATTCTATCGCTGCACAGATAACCCCTTACCGGGTGTAAATCAAGACAGTTGTCTGCTAAAATTGCCATAGCTAATTGGTGTCAGGTGTCAGGTGTCAGGAACCCATTCAACCTACGAATGCATTCTTTATAACGACCCCGAATTTCTGAACACACCCTTTCCGTGATATACCCTTTCTTAACCCTGAAACCTGACACCTGACACCTGAAAAAACTTCACTCCCTGTTGCTTACCTTTACCATTTCATCAACAATGGCGCGACTGAGGGTGGCTATGGCCCGGCTCTGGGCCGCAACCAGTGCATCGTAGGTTTCGGCGGATACGGTCTCTTTGATACGGGTATGCCGCATCACGGGTTCATTTGTGTCTTTTTCATTCCATACAGTCCAGGTCACGTTCAGCACAACTTCGCCCCCGAACCAGCCCTCAAACTGCTCCACCGTCAGCGAAATACGGTGAGTAGGAGAAAACCGGTCTGTCCAGGGATATGCGGCCACCCGATCTGCGGGCAGAAGCATGGAAATATTTTTGGCCAAAACCCGTAAAAAATCTTCCGAAAACGAGCCGGCCCACCGATGGAACTCGGACACTTCTACACGGTATTGGCTTTTTCGGCTCACGATCTGAGGCCGGTCAAGAAATTTTGGAAATTCCACCGGCCCCACACCGATGGCAAGGGTATCTCCGGAAACCGCTTGAGAACTGTCCGGTTGCATCTCGGGAAATGGATTCAGAGTATAATATCTCACCGCAGGGGTGGTACTGCATGACGCCAGTAAAAACACCATCAGGGAAAATACCCGGCCCATATTTCCAAAACCTGCTCTATTTTTCATTGTTTTTTTCCTTTCCAAAAACCAGGGACTCGGGATGTCGTCCCAGGTAATCCGCCAGTACGCTGATATTCCGGGCCGCGTCGGCCAGCTCTGTCAGAACACGTTTCAGTTCGTGACCCGTGGGCGACTCGGCACTCAACAGTCTGTCCAGCTTCATGAGGGTGAGTTGAGACCGCTCCAACATGTCGGTGGCCGCAGGGGCAACCGTCTCGTCCAGGTTTTGCATGAGCTTGACCAACTGTTCGGTGGACTTGTTCAAGTACGCCAGGGTCTCTCGAAGGTCGTTGCCGATCTCCTCCAGGGGCAGTTTTTCCAGCCTATCTACAATGCGGGTGATGCTTCTGGTAACCTCTTCTATGGGCGTGGGAATGGTGGGTATTTCCGGATATTTCCCGCTGTATGCAATCTTGCGGGGCGGTTGATTCGGATACATATCCAAACTAATGTAAAGTTGTCCGGTCAAGAGATTTCCCTGCTTGAGTTGTGCCCGGAGACCATTTTCCACAAGCATCTCAACCCCACGCTCTTTGGTAACGGTCTGTCTGCCGGTGAATCCGATACGCTCCGGTTCTATCTCGACGACCACAGGAATTCGAAATGCCATGGCATTATAGTCAAACTCCAGATTTATATCAATCACCTCTCCAATCTGGATGCCTTTGAATTTCACTGGTGCGCCCACGGAAAGGCCTCCCACCGAACCTTCAAAGTGCAACAGCCAGCGGGTCTTTGTCACATATGTTTTCTTGTAGATATCCTCCCGCCTATTATACAACCGAAAGATCTCATCCTCCCGGGCGGCCGGACCAGGTTCCGAATCCTTAGGGTTCTCAAAGGCGATCCCTCCAATCATCAGGGTTACAAAGGATTCCGTATTCACCTTGATTCCGTTGGCATCAACGGATACGTCCAGTCCTCCTGCATTCCAAAACCGCGTATTGCTGCCCACACGCTCATGATGGGGCGCATGAATAAAAATCTTGATATCAACGGCGTCTCCGTCTTTTTCCATCTCGTATGCCACCACCTGGCCCACCTGGATCTGCCGGAAATAGACGGGCTTGCCAATATCCAGGGAACCCAGTCTTTCCGCCTTGAGCATGAAGTGGCGACCGGGCAGATCCGTGGTAACAATGGGCGGCGTCTCCAACCCGTTGAAGGACCGGGCTTCTTTGCCGGGTTTTCCCGGATCCATGCCGATATACGCGCCGGAAAACAGGGTGCCAAGCCCGGTAACCCCGCCGCCGGCCACCCGGGCCCGTACCACCCAAAAGCGGGTGTTTTCCGACAGATAGGCTTTGGCATCTTTCGTCAACCGGGCTTTTACCATAACTTGGGACAGGTCCGGACTCAGATGGATTTCCTCCACCTGACCCACTTCCACGTCTTTGAATTTGATTTTGGTTTTGCCGGCTTCCAGCCCTTCGGCGCTTTGAAAGGTGATCGTTATGGTGGGACCTTTTTCGGTAACGGCCTTGTATGCTAGCCAGCCGCCGATCACAAGAGCGACCAAAGGTACGATCCAGACAATGGAAATGCTTTTTTTGGGTGTAACAACGGCCCGGGCCGCACCCGGAGTACCGGGTTCTTCCATTTGCTGTTCATTCATGGTTTTCCTCACAATTGTCCCAGATGAGTCTGGGATCAAAACTCATAGCTGCGAACATGGTGATAATCACCACCCCGCAAAAATAGACGGCCGCGGGACCGGCCTCGATGGTAGCCAGGGCGCCTAAATTCACCATGGCAACCAGGATGGTCACCACATACACATCTACCATGGACCACCGGCCCACAACCTCTGTCATTCGATAGATTTTCGTTCGATCCACGGGTCGCCATGGGGATTTGCGCTGGACCGAAAAAGCCAAATAACTTAGAGCAAAAAGCTTTACCAATGGTACAAACACACTGGCCACGAAGATGACCAGCGCAATGGGCCACATGCCTTCTGAAATAAAATACAAGACTCCGCTAATGATCGTATCGGCCTGTTTTTTTCCCAAAGAGGTGACAATGGTGATGGGCAGCACGTTGGCCGGAATGTAAAATATTGCTGCGGCCAGGATCAATGCCCAGGTCCGTGCAATGCTGTCGGGCTTGCGCCGGTGCAGGGGCGTGCCGCATCGCGGGCAGGTCAATCCATGACCCCCGTGAGAAGGTGAATAGCACAAGAGATGGCAGGTATGACAACCGATGGGGTGGCTCCGTGCAACGGGAATGCCGCGGGTACTCTCTTGAATTTTTATTCTTTCCCACACTGCATGGGGATCCAATACCGCCAGGGATGCGGCCAAAATAAAAATCAAGGCCATGAATGCAAAAACAGCGATGCCCGGTACAATGGTCGCCATTTTGGCCAGTTTTACAATGGAAACCAGAATACCCAGCATAAATACTTCCATCATGGCCCACGGTCGAAGGGATTGGATAAACCGAAACACTTCTCTTAATTTCCAGGGCATCCGGTTCAGCCTGAGCGGTATCAGCACATACAGCAACCCTGTCATCTGTGCTGCAGGCATGACAATGGTCGTTACCAGTACCACGGTTGCCAGGATCCACATCCCCTGATGATAAAGCTCCAGGACACCGGTGATCAATACGGTCTCGTGGACCTGGGCCCCAAGTTTGAAGCCCAGGAACGGAAAGACGTTGGCCACCACAAACAGAACAAGCCCCGTCACCGTCAAGGCCAATGTACGCTCTAAACTGTCCCGTTTGTGCTGGTGCAACACCGCACCGCACCGGGAACACTTTGCTATGTTTCCTTCGGGTACAGCATCAACCCGAAGAATTAAATCACAGTCATGGCAGGCGATTAGCGACATGACTCCTTCTCTTAATACTTCCCTTTCAAAAGATCATTTTTGGCTTTGTTATATTCTTTTTCAGTAATGATACCGTCTTTGTAGGCTTTGTCCAGATCAGTTAATTCTTGACCTAGTGTCGTCTGTTTGGCCTTGATTTCGGTGCCCCCGCCGCCACATCCGATAAAGCCAGCTCCGTAAAATAGCAAAATGATGACGACACAAACTCTCATAAATTTCATTTTAAAATCTCCTTTTTTAATTGTTTTAACAATGTTTTTTTGTCCTGTAAAGAATTCTGGCCCATAGGACCAGAATTTTATTAATCTCAATGGGGATTTGTGATTTAAGGGTCCCCGCGCATCGCACACTGCCTTATTGGTTCACGCCTTGATCTCGAGCACTATCCAGAAAAAGTTTGATTTTCCCTGCCCAGAACCCGAAGGCCTCTTCGGCGGATCCCCACTTGCTGAACCGTTCCTCAAATCCCGCTTTTTTTTCGTCCTGAGCCACAGCAATGACATCGTTGGTCATCGAATCGAGGGCCATAAACTCGACGCTTGTCGCGCCCGAACCGGTCCAGGACCCCCCGGAACCTTTCTTTACGGCGCTGATGGCCAGTCCAACGGGGATCACCGTAGTAACGGCGCTCAAGCCCGGCCGGCTCTGTTTAAGATCTGTGATAGCGAAGCGAAGCCGGACAACGTCAGGACCCGGCTCTGCCACTATCGGATAAGTATCATTAAGGGCATCGAAGACCTGCCGGTTGCATTCATCTGCCAGTTCTTTCATTTTACTCGCATCGATGCCCTTATGTTCTGAACCGTCGGCAAAATAAAAGATAACACTGTCCAGCATAACCTTACTGTATTTGCCAAAATCTATCCCCGGTTTCAACCATCGCATCTTGGCCCCGTCTTCCGGCCCGGGCTCTAAATTTTGATAATAGCCGTACAGGAAACCTTCTGTTTCCGGGGTTGCTGCAGTTTCTTTCGAAGGAGAGCCTGTTGATGCACACGAGATGACGACGCTCACCAGGGCAATTCCCATAACCACTGCCATAAGTTTTGTTACTGATATTTTCATGATTATCTCCTTTTTACCGTTCCAGGGTATTCGCTTTCGTCCACCATGTCCGAACCATATTATGGAACGAGCGGGATCTCTTTGCCAAGATCATATTTTCATTTCTATTCCTCCTTTACAGTTTGATGGTTTTTATCAAAAATGGAAATTCACACCCTTTATCTCGCCATAGCGGGTCGTCCGGTGTTATCCTGCTGTTTGTTCCTGCGTCAGTGTAGCACTCTTGCTGGCGATCACCATCATTAATTCGATCCAGGATTTGACAAATGACGTCACCCCTTCCTTCTGGAGTTGGACAGCTAAGGCATCGATGTTGATGCCGGCTTTAACGAATCGGGAGAGCACAGCCTCGCAATCGCCGCCGTCCGCCGGCATCAAGGCACCGAGGTCTCCGTGATCGGCGAATGCCTTCAAGGTATCGTCGGACATGGTGTTTACCGTTAAAGGCGCTGCCAGAGCTTTGATGTAAAAAACGTCCGAGACTTTTGGGTCCCTGGTTCCCGTCCCGGTCCACAGAAGACGTTGCGGCCGGGCGCCGGCAGTATATGCGCGCTCCCAGCGCGGCGAACTCAAAAATTCGCGCCAGACCTTATAGGTCCGCTTGGCAATGGCAATCCCAAGCTGGTTGCGCAGCACATCCGGTACCTTGTCCATAATCGCAGCGTCCCAGCGGCTGATAGACAGGGAGGCGACGGAGCCGACATTGGGTTTGAGTCCGGCGGTGATACGCCGTTCGATGCCGCGCAGGAACGCCTCGGAAGCCGCCAGATAGTGCTCGCATGAGAACAGGAGAGTTACGTTGACGGGTACGCCGGCCAGGATCGCCTCCTCGACCACGGGCAGGTTTTCCCGGGTCCCGGGAATCGCGATCAAAATGTTTGGACGGCGCGCACGCACATACAGGTCCTTGACCGCATTGAGGGTGTTGATCGTATCATAGGCCAGAAAGGGCGATACATTCAGCGATACCCACCCGTCCATTCCATCGGTTTGATCATAAACGGGCCGGAAAAGGTCGGCGGCATGCCGGACATCCTCCAGCACAAGTTCAAAGAACAACTCTTCTCCCACCAGGTCTTGTTTGAGCTTTTTTCGAATGGCAACATCGTAAACCGAACTGTTATTGATGGCATGCTCGAAAGCGACCGGATTGAAAGTCAGGCCCGTCACCGACCATTCATCGATGAAATGCTTGAGCAGGCCGCTGTTCAGCAGGTTGCGCGTGATGTTGTCTATCCAAAGACTCTGCCCAAGCTGGTGCAGCTTTTGGGTAACTTTCATTTTTATCTTCGAAGTTGATGGGAAAGAAGGTTGATGAACTCGCAAAAAGTCGTCACTCCGGTGAAAACCGGAGTCCAGATGCTCTGCAACTGTTTGAAAATACTGGATTCCGGCTTTCGCCGGAATGACGGAAAACGGTATTTTATGACTTTTTACGAATTCATCAAGGTTCAGAACTGTCCACAATCAGATCTACGGTGATATCGATTACTCTCCAAAATAACCTGGGATTAAGCAACTGCCGTGCCATAAAGAATGGGTGAGGATAATAAATAATAACTATTTGGAATGTTTATTTTATTTTGTAAATATTAAAACTCGCTCACCGGTGAGAAGGGGATTCAGACCCTCAACATATTGCGGTTCCGCAAAATATTGAGGCTGGCTGGGCTGGAAAAAGCGATTTATGCCGGACGGCGGATGCCCAGTTTATTGATTCGGAAGCGCAGGGTGCTGGGGTTGAGTTTCAGGATAGACGCGGCTCCGGATGGCCCCTCGATTCTCCAGCCGGCCTCTTGGAGAACCCTCAGGATATGCTCGCGTTCCAGGGTGGTCAAATCCTTTAAAGGTTCGTCTTTTGAATCCACGGGCAGGGAGGATATCAGCCGGCAGGCCAGTCTAAACGAGCGCCCGGAGGTCATGATCACACCTCGTTCAATCACATGTTCCAGTTCCCTCACATTGCCCGGCCAGTCGTGCTCCATGAACGTCTTTATTGTGGATTTGGGGATGCTCTCGATCTGTTTGTTCATCTTGCGGGCATATTTTTCTGTGAAATATTGAGCAAGCAGCGGGATATCCTCGGTCCGCTCCCTGAGAGGGGGAATCGATATGGGGAAAACATTGAGTCGGTAAAACAGATCCTCACGGAAACATCTTTCGCGAACGTCCTTCTTGAGATCACGACTGGTTGCAGCAATCACTCTGACGTTCACCTTAACCGTCCTGGCACTGCCAAGCCTTTCAAACTCTCCTTCCTGAAGTACCCGAAGGAGCTTGGATTGGAGTTCCAACGGCATTTCTCCGATTTCGTCGAGAAAGATCGTCCCACCGTCGGCCACCTCGAAGCGACCCGCCTGTCTGGCATGAGCGCCCGTGAAAGCTCCCTTTTCGCGTCCGAAGATCTCGCTTTCGATGAGGTTCTGAGGTAAAGCCGTGCAGTTCACCGTGACGAGCGGCCGGTCCTTGCGCGCGCTCATCTGATGGATGGCATTGGCAACCATTCCCTTGCCGGTCCCGGTTTCCCCGAGAATCAGCACGGTGGCATCGGTTGGAGCAACCTGCCCGGCCGAAAAAATCACGGATCGGATTGCCTTGTTCTCCCCCACGATTTTATCGAAACCCTTTTCTCTCTTGAGTTCTTTGCGGAGATACAAATTCTCATTTTCAAGCTGAAGTTTCAGTTTTTCGATCTCCTTCAGCCTTCCAATGAGTTCGTCTTCCATTCGCTTGCGCTCGCTGATGTCAAGGGACACACCCATCAAACGATCCGGCTCTCCGGTGGACTTGAAATAGCACCGTCCACGAGAAAAGATCCACTTCAAACAGCCATCGCCCATTTGGATCCGGTACTCAATATTGACAGTCTCGTGTTTGCCCTGGGCCGGGGCGATGACCTGCCGGACAAACTCAAGATCGTCGGGATGAACCGACGCTTCGAAGAGTTCCGTGCTGATAACTTCCTCCGGACCATAACCGAAGATCTTCCGCGTCTGCTCTGTGACCCAGATGAGGCGGGTGCTGAAATCCAGCTCCCAGAGCCCCACCCCGGCTGAGTCCGCGGCCAGGCTGAGGCGAGCTTCACTTTCGCGCATAGCTTTCATGGAGCGCTTCCGTTCAAGCGCATTGGTAAAGACCTGTGCGATCAGTGCAAGCCGTTTCACGAGCTCCGCCGGCCAATCGCGTTCAGCCCGCAAGGTATCGAAGGTCAATACGCCGATGAGCGGCTCCCCACCCGACGAGAGCGGGATGACCACCGATGACTTGACGCCGTAATGGCGGCGGCTCTCATAGTCTCGAGCGGCCTCCGGCGGCAGATTTTCTGTGGAAAACGCAAGCGTCTTGCCGCTCATCAGCTTCTTCAATTGCCAGGGAAACGACTCCTGTGCATCAATCCGCTCCGGACGCGACGGGCCGTCCGGTGGGCTGTGGAGATGGGTCACTGTCAAGAAACGCGGTTTCTCGTCCGACCACTGCCAAAGCGAAGACAGATCCAGCCCGAGGCATTCGCAGATTCGGCGCTGGGCATCTTTAATGTGGCCGTCTATCTGGTCGGTGGGCAGGTTGACAAAGTACGCAGAGATCTCCGTCAGCAGCGTCTCGAATTGAAGTCGCTCTTCCAGTTTATGTCTCACCTCAGCTTCAGTCTGTTCCAATCCGTCACCATTTATTATAACTATATTTCTTTATAAGTGTATCTCTTTTTACCCCATTTATAGCTGTTTGTCCACTCCAAATGTTTTGTCCAAAGAACACCATATATCAGGTTTTAACGGACTGTTGCCCAAACTGGCAACTTGTACTTTTCGTGAATGTTGACTGTCTGTATGACACCGTAATATACATAAATTATTATTGATTGAAATCGCGAGTTATGCGAATTGTGTGTAAGCTTTGGTTTAGATATCTTAAAAACAATTAGGAACGCGAACATATCCTGAGGGTTCTCCAGGAGGCCGGCTGGAGAATCGAGGGGCCATCCGGAGCCGGATCGATCCTGAAACTCAATCCCAGCACTCTGCGCTTCCGAATCAAGAAACTGGGCATCCGCCGTCCGGCATAAATCGCTTTTTCCAACCCGGCCAGCCTCAATATTTTGCGGAATCGCAATATGTTGAGGGGCCGAATGCTCTTCCCCCCTCTGATCGAGTGTTAACATACACGAAATAAAACAATCGTTCCAATTAGTTATTAATTGTCCATCCTCACCCGTTCTTTATGGCACGGTAGTTGCTTAATCCCAGGGTGCTTCGGAGAATAATCCATATCACCGTATTTTTGTGTTTGGGCGGTATCCGAAAGGCAAGGGAAATTTCTTATAATTGCACAGGTATTTCATTGGAGGGCTTTGTCATCAAGACGAGGGACAAATGGAATGAAGCTTATTATGGCAAAGCGGTGAGTCCCATCGATATTATTGTGAAACGGTCTGTCAGCAACCCCGGATCAAAGGCTTTGCGTACAAGCGTGGCCAAGGCTGTAGCTGGGAAATAAAAGGAAGGAAAAATGAAAAAAAAGATGAAGAATTACGGAACAGTGATGGCAGTGTTGATCGGCACATTGATTTTAAGTTTTTTGGGTGCGATTTCGGTTCAGGCAGAGGTTGAGAAGTTTTCCATGGGGGCAGGATTAGGGCTTTCACCAGACTACGAGGGCTCTGACGATTATACGGGTGTCCCTATGCTTTATGCCAATGCTGTGTGGTCCGGTGACAGGTATGTGAAGTTGACCGGTTCTAAGCTTAGCGCAAATATTGTTAGCCATGAGATCTTTAAATTTGGGCCCGTTGCTAACTATCGCTTCGGTCGGGACGACGCCAACTCTGTTGATGACAGTAAAGTGAAAAAAATGGATCAAGTCGACGATTCTTTTGAGCTTGGCGTCTTTGCAGGCATGGAGATTGACAACTGGACCTTCATGGTGGAGGCACTCCATGATGTGTCTGATGGACATGATGGGTTCGTGCTCACGCTAAGCGGCGGATACACCTGGCAGGTGAATAATTCTTGGACCCTTTCCCTTGGCGCTTCAACAAGCTATGCGGATGATGATTACATGAGCAGTTTTTTCGATGTCGATCTCAGGGATTCGCAAAGAAGCGGTCTCAACATGTACGACGCTGACTCCGGATTGAAAGACGTGGGGTGTAATTTTGTTGCTGTTTATAAGTGGTCGGACGAGTGGAGCCTGCGGACATCGGGCGGTTTCACACGACTCCTCGACGAAGCCGAGGACAGCCCGGTTGTAGACGATCGGGGTGATGAGAACCAGGTTCACCTCGGCGTTATGGCAATTTACACTTTCTAAATGCACGAGGCCAGGGTTAACATCCTAATCGAGTCAGTTGATTCGTATATTCTTATCTTTTAAGATTATATTGGTCATCGGCTATGGCAAGGGCAGTTTGCAATCAGGCACTGTTAACATTGATGGTCTAATAAAAAGTTACAAAATACGGTTTCCCGTCATTCCGGCGAAAGTCGGAATCCAGTCTTTTCAAGCAGTTGCAGACCATCTGGACTCCTCCCAGACTCGATCCGGGATCTACCGGAGTGACAACTTTTTACGAGGCCGTCAAGATTAAGAGGAGTTTAATGAAACAAAGTTCTGTGAAATGCTTTGGCTATTTGTTTTCTTTTGTTTTTTTGATTATTTCTTGCGCAGGGACCGAACTCACCCATAAGCAGGTAAATGAGGCCTATAAAGGAAAACCCGTATCTAATATTTTTGTGATTGGAATAACGGGTAATGAAGATTCTCGGCGATCTTTTGAGCGAAAATTCGTTGCACAGTTAAAATCGGTTGGAGTTGAAGCTGTATCAAGTGAAGATGCCATACCCATGCCTGCAGATTTAAAACTGAAAAAAGAGACGATACTAAATGCTGTCAATCAATTTAAAAATGACGCTGTGATCATCACGCACTTGATCGACAAAGAAGAAAAAGAGGTCTTCACACGAGGCGATCAGGCATATACGGGCTATTACGGTTTTTATTACAGCCGATTCAGTTATGCGAACGATCCGGGTTATTCAAGCACAAGCAAAAGAGTCCGATTGGAAACGAATTTATACGATGTAAAAACAGAAGAACTCATTTGGTCCGGACAATCAAAAACATGGAGTAAGGATTCAAAATATCAAATCCTTAATGATGTGATCAAGGTTGTGATCGATGAGTTACAAAAGAACAAATTGATCTCGCCAAAATAAATGTAATTGTTTATGTTACCAAGGCTCAAGCCTATCATGGCAGAAATCTATCGCGAAGCGGTTTGGTTTAGCTGCTATGTTGTGAACTGGGATTTTGCAAAAAGTTAAATTGGGCCATAAAAGAAGGTATTTGTAACAAACAATTTCAAACGTCTCGGAAATTCTACAATTGGTTGAAATTAAAGATCTTTTAATGGTTCCTGGTTTATGCCACCTCCATGCATGATGGAATCTTGGAATAATGGAACGTTGGGTTGAAGGAACAATATCATGTTTTAACGCATCTTTATTACCAATGGCCTCTTTACCGCGGCCATGATATGCGATACCGGAAGATCGTTTTCGAGCAGTTGGGTCATTACGTGCAGATATTTCCGTATGTGAAGGAAGAACTTTTTATATCCTTCGCATAAATAATGCAGCCCAGGCCGGACTTGTCCATCCCCTTTAGCGGAACGTCCTGCTGGTCAATGAGCGGAACAATTGTACGCGTGATCAGGTTCCACTCATCGTTGAGCGAGATGGGAATGACCGGCTGGATGTTCAGACGATGGACGTGTCCCTCTTCATTCTGCCCATAGTTCTCATTGTAGTTGTACGGCGGCGCGGTATCGGCACGATTGCCCTACTTCTCGCCCTTCAGCCGTCGCGAGCCTTCGAGGAGCGGATGCCAACCGAACACGATCGAGACCATGAAACTGTCCATGCGAAGATCCCCGGGATCGTCGTCGTTAACGGTCGACTTGTAGCCGAAGGTGAGATTCAGGTTGTCGTTGATCTGATACCCAAACGTGATTCCGAAGCCGAGGTTGTCGAGCTTCTCTCCCGACACCCCGTTGATGCTCGCTTTTCCGCCATAGTACCAGGCGCCGTCAAGCGATCCCCAGAAGTGTTCGGCGAGGTCGCGGGTTAAGTGCGCATCCAGTTGGAACAATGGATCGGTCTCCATCGTCTGCCCGACATAGTCGTCGTTGTCTCCGAAGAACCACACGGCGGGCAGGAATTCCAGGGTCGTGCGCCGACCCGGCACCCACGGGCCAAGCTGCCAGATGATGGGTAAGCCCAGACGCCCATACCAGCGGTTTTGCCCGATATTGAGGGACTGGTCGTTATCATACTCGCCAATCGGCAGCGCCAAGTCAGCGAGCAGGTCGACGGAAAAGCCCGGTTCATAGCGCAGAGCATCGGGGATGTTCTTTTGCGCCGGCGGGCCGAGGACATTGATGACGAACTCGATCATCGGATCGCCGAACCCATTGACCGATTGGCTGAACGTCTTGCCGGCCACTGTGACATCGCCCGAGATTCGGCCCATGGGCAGGAGAATTGCAGCCATGGCCGCGCGATCAAACAGAGGAAAGAATTTCGCATATCCCATCAGGGCCAATGTGGCATCGATATCCGCATCTGCCGATATGTTATGGGCTGGATCGAACGGGTTGGTATTGCCGCTCACTGACTCGAGAATGAGCGGAATTGCATTGGTGCCCGACAGTGTCTTCCAATAGAAACGCGCCGGGGCCTGGGCCTGGGCCTGCGACGGGCAGAGCGTGCCGACAACGAACATCGTTGCGACGATCACCCATACCCACGCAACCGGTTTCACATGGCCTTTATCGTTTTTCATGAGATCTCCTTTCTTCTTGATTAAATTTCGGATCGTCAACGCTCAAGGCTTAGGATCAGCCACCATGTCCTTGGGGGGCACGAACTGCCGATGGTAGACCAGCGGCGGGTAGCCCGACTCGACCGGAACCCGCATCGGCAGTTGGTCTTCCAGGGTCTCGAACATCGAGCGGTTCGGCAGGATCACGTTGTTGGTCGCGACATAGTCGTCCCAGATCGCCATCAACGCCTTTACCTTGTCGGGATTCCGTGCGGCGACATCCTCGCGCTCCGCGGGATCCTTGGCGACGTTGAACAGCTCCCAGTCGCCTTTGCCGAACGGCTTGAATTGCCAACGCAGCTTCCACTCGCCCTGCCGCACCGCGCGGTTGCCGAAAACCTCCCAGGCCAGATAGTCCTGGTCGGTGCGCACGGCGTCGGCCTGTCCGGCCAGCAACGGGCTCCAGGACTTGCCGATCAGCCGGGGCAGTTCGCGGCCTTCGTGCGTCTTCGGATAGCTTGCATCAGCGATGTCGAGCAGGGTCGGCATGATGTCGGTCACATGCAGTAGCCCGTGGTTGATGCTGCCCTTGGGCCGGTTGACCTCCGGTCCGCTGACGATCAGCGCATTGCGGATGCCGCCTTCGGCCATCCAGCCCTTGTACTGGCTGAACGGCGTCATCGACACCTGGGCCCACATCGGGCCGTAGCCGACATACGAGCCCGGATCACCCCACGCATTGGGATGGGTCTGCGACCAGTTGATCGCCGCGAATAGGTAGTCGCGCGAACCAGGAGACCCCGCGACCATCTGGAACAAATCGGTGCCCTCTGCCCCGTTGTCGCCGAACACGATGAAAATCGTGTTGTCGTACTCGCCGATTTGCTTCAGGTGGTCGATGAGCCGGCCGACGTGGAAGTCGAGGTTCTCCACCATGCCGGCGTACAATTCCATCTTCTTGCCAAGGATGGCCCTGGGCGCCGGGGCGAGCACGATCGGGTCGGGCAAAAACCACATGCGCTCGGCAAGCTGCGTGTCCGCGGGCAAAATGCCCAGTTCGATCTGTCGCTGCAGCCGCTCCTTCCGCACTGCGTCCCAGCCCTTGTCGTATTCGCCGACATGACGATTGCGCCATTCCTGCGGCAGATGAAAGGGATCATGCGGCGCCTGGTGGGCGACGTAGGCAAAAAAAGGTTTGCCGTCGCCGTGGTTGGCGTCGATAAATTCAATCAGCTTGTCGGTGTAGGTTTTCGTCGCGTAGTAGTCCTTGGGAAGCTGCGTCAGATACCGCCCGTCCTCGGTGAAAACCGACCGAGGCGCCGCGGCGGTGAAATTCGTCATGTCCCAGTAGCTGCCCGCCCCGTCGAGCAGCGAAAAATCGCGCTCGAAGCCGCGCGCGGCCGGAATCTGCTCGGGCGCCTTGCCCAGATGCCATTTGCCAACCATGTAGGTGTGATAGCCCGCATCCTTGAGCAACTGCGGCAGCGTGACCACCTGGTCGTTGAGATGGCCCTCGTAGCCGGGCACGCCCTGCTGGTTGGGTGCGGCCCATTCGTCCATGTTGCCCAAACCGTTTAGATGCGTATCCACGCCGCTCAGCAACAGGGATCGCGTCGGCGAGCAGGTCGCGTGCGTGTAAAAGTTGGTGAAGCGCACGCCGTCGTTTGCCAGCGAGTCGAGGTTCGGTGTTTTGATCTCGCTGCCGTACGATCCCAGGTCGGCAAAACCCAGGTCGTCGCCGAGGATGATGACGATGTTCGGCCGGCGGGGCGTGTCCGCCGTCAGGGCACTGGCAGGCACAACGCACGCGGCAAACATTGCGGCGGCAGCCAGAAGACCCAGTAACCGAAGCGCCAATTTGTCGCCCACTGCCCTCATTTGAGAGCCGTCTGTGTCCTCAGCGTTCCTGCCCTTCGGCCGGCAAGACATTGCCCATGGGCAATGTCTTGCCAATTGCGTCAAGCTCTGTTTCATAACATGTCCTCCTTTCAAAGTCGGAAAACCAATAATTTCATTAAGCCTTAGGAGTGGCAGCCATAAATGGGTTCCTGATCGGTGGCGCAAAAGGCCGTGGGTCCATTCTATTTGGGGAACACGAACGTCAACTGCGCCCGGAAGCCCCAACCCTCGGGGCCGTTATCCGCCGACTCGGCCCAGTACTTGCCGAACACGCTGAACTGCATGATCTGGGGACCGATCTTGAACAGTTGTTGCACTCCGGGGATCACCGGAACCGACCAGTGCTTGGCTTCCCAGTCGTAGGTCGATTCCGTGACCAGGCCGATAGTGGTTTTGGTTTTGGTGGTGTAGCTCACAAAAGGCTGCAGGAATGTGGCGTTGACATCGGCCCGGTCGTTGTCACCGGCCACGGACCAGATATGGTTGGTCAGAAAGCCGACCGTCCATGGTCCCGACTGCTTCAGCACCACCGCCGTCGGCCCGAGCCCCCACCGTTCGCCTCCGAGCACTTCGTCGGTAGCCGTTGGCAGCAGTTCGACCGGCCCCGCCCCCCAGATCCAGCCGCCGGCTGTCGGCGACTTCGGCGAAAAGAACTGGCTGGCGACAATGTCGCCGAGGCCCGACTCGTTCATCGCTGCAAGGGGGAAATCCTGTCGATCGATGAGCGGCACGATGGTTCGTGTGATCAGGTTCCAGTCTTCGTTCAGCGAGAACGGAATAACCGGCTGGATGTTCAGGATGCTGACCGCGGCGCCGTTGTTCGCCCCGCCGTACCCGTCGTAGTTGTACTGCACCGGCACGCTGATCAAGGAAGCAACCGGGTTCGCCAACTTCTTGGCCAGTTCTACCGCCTTATCGTCCTGTGCCCGGGCCGGAGTCGCCAGCACCGAAGCCATCATCGCCAGAAAAAGCATCCATCCGCAACTTTTCATAGACATTTGCACCTCCTCGGATCGGTCTATTTTCTCAATAGGACATTCCGGCCTGTTCGACCTGTTCCAGGCTACCAACGCCCGTCGCTCCGAAAACTTGACTTCCGGGGGCCACCGCGAGCATTCCCCGCTCCTTTCATTCTACGGTTCCTACCTTGATATTTCATTGAGCAGCCTCTCGGCATCCTTGTATTGTGGATACTTCTCCATTAGTCCTTTCAGGATCCTTACCGCCTCGGCCCTTTCGCCCCTCTGTTCCAGGTAAAACGCGAGTGTATAGGCATACTTGGGCTCTTCTGGCCTGAGGTCCGACGCTTTCCGGCACCAGGTCACGGCCTCACTGATATGATCCTTCGCAGTAATTATACATAAATTATAGGCGGATTGAGCCATTTGGGGGTCTGACTCGAACGCGATCTTAAGATACTTTTCCGCTGCTTGAAAATCCTCCTTCTCCGCCTTCAGAAGTCCCATGTTGAAGTTCGCCGCGGCATTGTCCGGAGCTTGCTTGAGCGCCTTCTGCAGCGACCTCTCGGCCTTATCGTTCTCGCCCATCTGGGCATATGCGACAGCGGTGTTCACCATCGGCATAATAGCTTTTGGATCGAGCTTCAACGCCACCTGGTACGAAGCAACGGCCTTCTTCGTTTCTCCCCGACCGAGCAGGTAGTTGCCAATGTTATAATGGGATGTCCACTGGTCTGGCCGCGCTGATAAGAACCCAAGATACTCATCATTAGCCTTCTTGAGCCTCGCCTGATAGGCTGGCGGCACAGTCATACGCGGGAAGGCCGCTATCCTTGCGGCTGCACGGACCCTCACCAACCGGTAATCATCTCCCGTTGCCTCGACCAGGGCTTGGACGCTTTCCGTAGTCGGTATCAAGCCCAGCGACTGGACAGCAGCGCCGCGCACGAGAGGCGACGGGTCCTTGGCGGCTTCGAGCAGAGTGGTCATGACCTTTTGGTCCTTCGTTGGGGGAATGAGCCTGATGAGCGAGGTTGCGAATACCTCGTCACGCTTGGGATCGGTGATATAGGCAAGCATCTCGGTTAGCTTCGTCCAGTCCCGCTTGCGGGCCGCGTCGATAAGTGAGGCGCGTTCGAGGACCGGAGCCTGATAGTCCCGGGTACGCCACTGCCGCACGATAGTATCGGCCCAAGATGCATCCTTGTCCTTGTGGCAGATGTTACAGGCATTGGGAGAGTTGTAGACCGCTGTCGCAGCCGGCGCCGGCGGAAGCATCGAATGGTCGCTCCGGTTCATCCGCGCGAAAGCGGTCATGGGCATATGGCAAGAGATGCACTTGTCGCCCTCGCTCCCCGCGGCATGGTGTGTGTGTATTGCCGAATCCTTCACCTTGTCCTCATGGCAGGGCTGACAGGCATTATTGAAGTTCTCCTTCTTAAATCGGTAGCGGCCGCTGGAAGTATGGCAGTGCATGCAGTCGATGTTGCCTGACTTGAAGCAGGGGCTTATGCTCCAAGAAGTGAGCGTATAGTTCTCTCCCAGGTCCCGTCCGTCTGCATAGTAATCGGAGTCTTGCAGTGTAATGAGGTCGAAATGGTCGTAGAACCGCTCCCCAGGTCGGTATGACACGGTCAGCGGGGCCGCCTTGGCGTGACAACTCGCGCACAGGTCGTTGCGCTGCGATTTCGTCATGGTCTTTGAGCTAATGATTCGCGGTTCCGGCAGCGGCTGGCCTTTGGGCGTGGCCTTCGCGATCTTGTTGTGCTCGCTTGCCGGGCCGTGGCAGGTCTCGCAGTTGATACCCGGTTCGGTCCAGGTCGTTCGGTAGGTGTCGGCCTTCAGGTCGTAGTTGGTCGAGAGCTGACTCACATGGCAGCTGTAGCAGGCGGTGTTGAAGGTATAGGGGTATTCCCTCCAGTCCACCGACTCGCCCCGCTCCCCTCCCGGGAAGTGGCGCATGCCGCTGGCAGCAGTGTCGAACCACTCCTTCTTGTGGACATCATAGGCCACGGGAAGGGTCTGAAGCCTGCCCTTTTTTAATGGCGTGAGGAAATAGTAGACGTTCTTTCCCCCGAGAACATGCTCGATCTTGAATTTCTTCGTCCCCATCCGGTCCATCTCGATCACGACGCCTTCTTTGATTTCGGCGCGATACTTCTCTTCCTCTATCGCAATATCGCCCTGATGAGGCGTAAGTTTTTCCATCGCGAAGCTTGCCGAATAGGGCTGCATGGCAAGTCCATGCATTGACGTGGACCAAAGCTGATAGAACCTCTCATGGCACTCACGGCAGCTTACGGAACCAGCGTAAGAGGTTTTTTTACCCGTATTAGCGAATACTGGCAATGCAATAACCATGTATACGGTGAACAGACTTGCGACTATTTTCATATTGATTCCTTTTTTGCCGCAGCTTCCAATTTACATCTTCGGGTCGCCGTAGCGCACCCTTACCATATTGATAATGCGCAAACATCATTTGGGGATGATCTTGGTGATTTTGGATCCCTGAATATCAATCCCCGCCAGCAACCCTCTCTGGTCGAAAGAAAAAACATAAATACCTTCTTTTTTTCATTTTTTTCCTCGCAGTTGATGAAAAAGAAGGTTCAGAACCGTCCGCAATCAGATCTGCGGTCATATCGATGACTCTCCGAAGCACCCTGCGATTCAGCAATAACCGTGCCATAGAGAATGGGTGAGGATGGTAAACTAATAACTATTTGGAATGGTTATTTTATTTTGTATATATTAAAACTCGCTAATCGGTGAGAAGATGACTCAGACCCTCAACATATTGCGGTTCCGCAAAATATTGAGGCTGGCCGGGTCGGAAAAAGCGATTTATGCCTGTATTGCTGTCAGTTTTTTTTATTTACACTTACGGATTATTTGGATATTCTCAGATCAGGTTGAGATGTATAACATGATAATATAATTAAAAGAGACTTACATGAAAATTGAGTCCGTTCCAACACGCGGAAGAACTCTTGACCATGCCGCTTTTGTTTATGATTTTTTTGAACCTATCCTCATGCTCGGTAAGCAGGCTGAGTATGATCGACATATTGTTTCACTGCTTGAACTCAAGACGAAGGACAGAGTTATTGATTTAGGTTGTGGTACCGGTGTGCTGACCCGAATGATTGCCGACAAGCTTGATGCCAAAACCGGTGGTGTTTCCCAGGGAGTCGATGCCGCGGCCAAGATGATTCATGTTGCTAAAAAAAAGCGAGAAAGCGAAACCTGCCGCTTCGAAGTGGCAGCCGCCGAAGATCTTCCTTTTGAAAATGAATCTTTTGACGCAGTTGTATCAAGCCTTTTTTTCCACCATGTCCCTCTTGATTTGAAAGAAAAATCTCTTTCAGAAGCCTATCGAGTTCTACGTCCTCAAGGAAGACTTGTCATTGCTGATATGCACATACCAACGACTTGGATGGGAGCGCTGGTGTCCCATGTTTCGCGATGGTTTTTTTTACAGCCCGAGATCGGGGAAAACATTAGAGGTGTCTTACCGTCTCTTATTGAAAAAGTCGGTTTTGATCCGCCAAAACTTGTTCGTACGTATTTTGGATATATCGCCATATTCATAAGTCAGAAGGCTGCATGTGTAAAATGACAGATATTATTCAACACATAAAAGCTATTCAACAACAGAATCAGAAACATATACAGAAAGTTGATCCTTTTGCAAAATTGGAAGACGAATTGTTTGCTGCACTATCTTTATATTGGTCAAAAGCCGCCGATATTTTAAAAGGAAGCGGTATCACCCTCCTTTATCCCGGCGACGATTTTTTCTCTCTGGAAAAGAATTTTTTTTCGGCACTTTTTCTTTATTCTTATCATCGAGCAAATATTTCAAAACCACGTCGAATCTTTTATTCAGCTATTAACCAATGTATACGCGGGCTGGTGACAGGTTGCGATAATATCCTGGACGATGAGTACAAAAAAACCCTTGAAACGGATTTGCCCGAACACGGGGTCAGATTTCGATCGATTCTGGATATTTTGGTCTCTGACCGTGTACTTTTTGAAATTCTTATTAAAGGTTATCAGGATGATGAATATAATATCCAGAAAGTGTTAAAATCCAGTATTGCTTCTCTGCATGCTCTAACCCCAAGTGGTTCACAGGAGGCTTCAGAAGAAGACGGTATTCATGACATACTCCAACCGGATCAAGTTCTGAGATTGATCCATCATTATAAAACCGGATTGCTTTTTCAGTGTCCTTGGGCCGTTCCTTGCATCATAGAAAGTTTTGAGAAAGAGACCGTTGCGTTTTTGTTGAATGCGCTGTACCAAATCGGAATGGGATGCCAGATTATGGATGATATGGTTGATCTATCAATAGACATGCGGAAAAGACACCACAATTATGCGATCTCTCTGATTTACTACGGTTCGGATGCTGATAAATGGAATCACTTGAAATCATTAATAAAATTGAATTCGGAATCTTACGAAAACAAAAATCTGCTTTTGGAATTCCCCTATGCCAGAAAAGCTGCAGCCACGTCTGCTCGAACCTTTCTTTTAAAAGGCCTCAAAGCCCTCTTTGATCACAACAACCATTCTCTTGTAGAACCGGCTATCTCATTTCTTTCGAGAAGAATCGGCGCAGATCTAATGATGTCTGATATTGAAATATGACATTCAAAAATTTAAAATTTTGGATTCGAACAGCCGTTGTTTTCCTCTTTCGATCGGGGCGATCTACCCTGACGCTCTCGTTAATGCTTGTCGTGGCTGTTGCGGTTTTGATCTTTTTATCCGCTTTAGCAGTTGGTATCAATGATACCATGATACGAAATTCCGTAGGTCTTTATTCAGGTCATATCTCCGGCTTTTCTCTTCCTCAATATTTAGATACCCAAAAATTGAAAATCCATGGAGTTGTCAGCGTTCTCAAGCGAATTTCAATTCCAGGGATACTTTCAAACGGGAATAACATGGAAACTCTCACCATGGTCGGTGTGGAGCCTGCAGCGGAGTTAGAGACTACCACAATCTGGAAAAAGACGGTTTCAGGAAGATTTCTTAAAAATGCGGATAGAACCGTATTTTTAAGCCACCAGTTGGCTGATAAGTTAAAAGTCCGGCCGGGGGACAGCGTGCTGTTCAGCCTGGGATTGAATAAAAATCAGATTCGATTTGTTGTTTCAGGAATTTATAAAACCGGAATAGACTATCTGGATCGAGGAATCGCCTTTTGCCCCCTTGAAATCCTTCCGGTTGAAAGGCACACTTGGGAAGCCGCTGTTTTTATACAGGAAGGGGTTGAACCCGAGTCTATTATTGCCGAATATCGGACGTTGGTGTCCGAATCGGTGAGCTTTCGTTCATGGAAAGAAATGATGCCTGACCTGGTACAGCTAATCGATTTGAATTATGTCTCCATGGGTATTGTTACGGTTTTGGTTTTTGGGGTGGTTTCGCTCGGAATTGCCTGTGCTTTCGTCATATTCATCTTAAAAAATTTAAGAGAATACGGCATCATGAAAGCCATGGGAGCGACACCTCAAGAAATCGGGTGTCTTATAGTTGTCGAGGTGATACTCATGAACCTTGCCGCTTTAAGTATTGGAGTTCTTGCAGGTGTGGTGTTGGTGTTTATCGCAAGCCATTCGGGAATAGATCTTGCTTATTTTACGTCGCATAACCGTTATTTTGTGGTATCCGGGGTTGTATTTCCCAGGCTGACATTTTTCTCTTTATGCTTACCGCCTTTGCTTGCTTTATTTTTCAGTTTGGCCTCTGCAGTCTGGCCGGCGGCGATTGTAACCCGAAAAAAAGCAGCGGATATTTTAAGGAGTTTTTGAGAGCGTGATACGGGTTCAAGGAATTTCAAAAGAATATCGATCGGGAAGAGGTCGGGTTCAAGCCATAACCGACGTGTCGTTCACCATTGAGAATAACAACACAGTGGCGGTATTCGGAAAATCAGGATCGGGTAAGACCACGCTACTCAACTGTCTTGGTGGCCTTGAACTGCCGGAAAAAGGAAAAATAACATGCTTTGGGGTTGAAATTCACTCCCTATCTGAAAAGGCGCTTTGTCTTTTTCAACGCCGGAACATTGGATTTGTATTTCAGCACGGTAACCTTTTAAGCTATTTAACAGTTTATCAAAACATCGCTTTTCCTCTGGCGCTAAATAATTTTGATAAAAAAGCCATGTCAAAACGTGTTAATGAACTGCTTGAAAAAATCGGTCTTGCCGAAACCGGAGCGGCACTCCCACATGAACTTTCCGGCGGAGAAGTACAGAGAGTTTCTGTAGCACGTGCAATCGCTCATTCGCCTCAAATACTTTTGGCGGATGAACCTACTGCGAGCTTGGATACGGATACGGGCAGGGATCTTATTCAGCTCATGCTCAGTATTGGCCGGGAGCATGGATGTACAATGGTTATTGCCACACACGATCCGGAAATTATTAATCTGGCAGATGCATTTTTGCCTCTAAAAGACGGCAGAATAAAAAAGGAAGACAGATGAAATATTTTATAAAGATGTTTTTTTTTCTTATGATGTGTTTAACAATTTTTGGTTGCACCTATCGTTATTATCTTGGTTTTCACGGACCTTCCATCAAACTCCATCCTGACAAACATGAAGGTGTGGTCCAAGACAAAGAATGCCTTGAATGCCATGATCCTAATAATGATATAGAAGCTCCTCCAACTTCTCATCCGCATTTTACCGGATGTTTAAAATGTCACAACGATGATATAACTCCTGCAAAAATGGGAACCGCACCTCGATAGATTTTCCGATGAGTGCATAATTCTTTCAAACCCCTTGGATATAAACCGTGCCACGATTTATGGGAACAGGTTGTTGAAGTCCTAATACATGATACCGTATAGTGTTGTGGTGTCATAATCCAGTTGTTGTAATAAACGGGTTATGTTTTGAAGTAAGATTTAGATATCTCAGAAATTTAAAATCGGTGATGATACTGTATATTGTTCCGCGTGGCTATTAAACATTTTATGCAAAAATAAAATAGTTGCTAACATATTGTTTTGGTGTCAAATAAATTTGATTCATTGCAGGTATAAGTAAAATATGGCTACATATTTTTCTTGACAAAATAAATGCTTATAATTCTAATTGTATTTATCTAATCTCTTTCCCCAAGGAAGAGTCCTCTATAGCTCTTACAAAAACCGATATTATAGAAACAGTAAGAAATAAGAAAAAATCGGAAATCATCAAGACAAGTTACTGGAGATTCTGGAATAGAACACATATCGACCCGCAGCTTACCGCAAAATGGAGGATAAATGTATGTTTAAAAATAGGTTAAATCATAGATTTTGGATTTTGTTATATTTTTTAACAATTTTAAGCCTAATCTCTGCTTGTGGAACAACCAGTTCAAAAAGCATCGCTGACATCAAACCCGATAAAAACATTTTGAGGGTCGGCGTTTCAACAGACGCACCTCCCCTAATTTATAAGCAGGGAGAAAAAGTTGTTGGTCTTGAGGCGGAACTTGCCCAGGAATTTGCACAATACCTTGGGAAATCAGTTCGTTTTATTGAGGTTGAATGGAAAGATCAGATTCCCGCATTATTGGACAACCGGACTGATATCATTATGTCCGGTATGTCAGTCACTAAAATGAGACTGATCAGAATATCCTTCAGTGAACCGTATTACAAAACAGGGCAAATGGTTTTGCTCCATAAAAGAAACAACGATCGGATTCCTTTAGATTATTATGGAATTAAGGCGGCCTCTATCATTTTGAGAATCGGAGTTGTAAAAGGAACGACGGGAGAAACATTTGTTCTCGACAGGTTTGGAGATGCTAAGAAAATTACTCCTTTTGACACTTCTCAAAAGGCCGTTGACGCCTTACTTAATAATAGTATTGATATATTGATCCATGATGGACCGATTATTCTCATGTTGGCATCAGAAAACGATTCAAAAGGTCTGACGACATCTAAGTTTCATTTGACTGAAGAATACCTGGCATGGGGAATTAGAAAAAACGATATAGAGCTATTAAATTCAGCAAATCGTTTTATCGATGCTTGCAAGCAAGAGGGCAAATTGAATAACATTATTAGCCGATGGATACCTTTTAAGCAATAAATGATACTACATAAGGCACCCGGGAATTCTATTCTTAACGGCCGAGCCATTCAAAAACACCTTTTTGTTTCGCCAGGAAGCATCTTCTTTTGTTTTTCGCACGCTATCTTAACGGCATGGCCTCGTCAACACTTTATAATTTAGATGCGACCCCCTCGTC
>CAYPIW010000065.1:0-3766 GCA_964410925.1 uncultured Desulfobacteraceae bacterium | reverse complement strand
CATCCCGCATTCATAGGTGTTGAGTGATTTTTCCAGATGAGTTCTTTTCGGACGGATGAACCAGTTCACAATGAACGGCGCAAATCCTCCGATAAAACCGACCATGAGAAAAAGAAAGATATACATATAATCTATCAGAGACGCTTCCGTCATTTCCGCCCTCCCGGATAATTTAAAAATAACACCCAATGGCAATAATAAAAATGGCCCGGTCGGAGCCACTGAAAAAGACCAAAATTTTTTTCGCTAATAATTTTCGTATTTTTTAGGTTCAAAATTGATGAACTCGCAAAAGTCGTCACTCCGGCAGATCCCGGATCGAGTCCGGGAGGAGCCTATGTTCTCTGCAACTAATCGAAAAGACTGGATTCCGGCTTTCGCCGGAATGACGGAAAACGGTATTTTATGATTTTTTGTGAGTTCATCAAAATTGGTAATGCGCGTTTCATCCACACATCAATTTATTTTTAGAAAAGATGTATCTTCTTTGTGAATATTTTCAACAAAAAGTATTGAAATTAAAGTACTGAAATTTACCATGCGGTTTTCAGCGACTCCTATTTTGTGGTACTGTGCTATTTATACCATAAATTTTTAAATTTCAAGAATTTTATCCGTATAAATATATCAAAACTAAAGTTGAAAAAATATAAATAATAAATTAGAAAGCACTGAATTTTTTGTCACAGGGGGGTTGCTGAATTATTCGACTAAATTTTTTTAAAAATCAGGGGGAAAATGGGGGGGGAAAATGAAAAAAGAGGTTTTTAATGTTATCTTGGCGGCAGTTTTATCTCTGGCGATTGTGGGAACGTCATACGCATTCAAGTTTGATTTTCACGGAAAAATGTGGCAGACGGTGGGCGTCACCGACAACTATAGGGCCATGGCGGGTCCATAAAAAAGTGGTCCAACGGATTATTTTAGTTATAACGGCAGTCTCAACGAATCAGGCATGGTAAAAAAAGATGGGGCATACACCCTCTATAATGTCATGAGTGAAAATGATGATGCCATTTTCGGCCTTACCAAGGCAAGGCTCCGCTTTGAAGGGACAACCGATGACGGACTGGCCAAGGTAGTATACAGGCTGGAAGTGGGGACCAATAACTGGGGTGACGACGATTTTGACCTGTCGGGTGATCCGGAAAACCAGGAGACCCGGTTTGCCTACGCTGAAGTGGTCATGCCGGGTATCGGCGGAAAAGTCCGGGCCGGCCTCCAGCCCACCAAGATCAATCACTGGGTATGGACGGAAACCGCTCCGGGTCTTACCTACCATAGTGATTTCGGCGCCTGGAAAACCATGGCGGGCTGGTACCGTGGTGAAGATGACACAACCGGTAATATTGAAGGAGACAATGACTATTTTGTAATCAAGGCAGACAACAAACTGACCACAAACACCACGCTGGGATTTTTCGGCATTTATACGGATCTGGACAAAGATGATACCAGAACCAGATTTGGAGATGAGGAAGATGAGTACGATGGCGAATACTATTACCTCGGCATGACCGGCAAGTACAGCAAGGGCAAACTTTTCGGCGATGTTGACTTCATTTACCAGGGCGGAGACATTGATTTCGACGATTCTGCCATCGATGACCTTGACCGGTCCGCCTGGCTGGGCAACCTGACCGTTGGATTCAAGGTAACCGACAATTTCAAGATTTCCGGCAACATTCTCTATGTGAGCGGTGACGACGATCCTAATGATGACGATGCGGAAAATTTTGACGCCATCGATGTGGACGTCTTTATTGGAACAATCTTTTTTAAGGATTCCGTTATGGCCGACTGCGACCGGTTCGTCTCGGATGCGCCGTATATCCTGGATAAAGGACTGATCAACTATGCCATCCAGGGGGAATACCAGATTAACGGAAAAAACTATCTCAGGGCTGCGGTACGGTATCTCATGACCGCAGAAGATCTGGAATTAAAATCCAATGAATCGGATGACGATCTCGGATACGAGCTTGACCTGTGGTACGCCTACACCCTGAACAAGCATGTGGATTTGATAATAGACGCCGCTTATCTATTCGCCGGCGACGGAGCCGATCACCTTGCGGCCAGTGACAATTATGACAGCGATGATCTGTATAAATTGGCGGCAGGAATCAAGATCAGTTTTTAATTCGGACAACGTTCAAAACAACTCTTAGCGAAAAGTTCAAATTAATAGACCCCTACATTGGGGTACTACAGGACATGTGTTTGTGAACGATCATGCCGAAATATAAATTTCCATGGTAAGAAAAACGCTTGATTTTTCAGGGGAGTCTGTGCTTTTAAATGACGGTTACATTTGTTGAACTCGCAAAAAGTCATAACATACTGTTTTGCGTCATTCCGGTGAAAGCCGGAATCCAGTCTTTTCAATCAGTTGCTGAACATTTGGACTCCGGTTTTTACCGGCATGTCGACTTTTTGCGAGTTCATGACATTTGATACATTGACCATTTTTTAAAACAAGTAAAACCAAGGAGTTTTTTATGGTGTTTACGGCGTTTCTGTATGCCTCTCTTATAATCTTCGCCCTGGGATTGATCATCAAGATCTGGACCTGGTTTTCACGCACCATCGGAACTTCAGCCAAACAGATCCCGGCATCAGATCGGGTGTCTGCGGCTGTCAAGGGAATTTTGGAAGTTGTTTTCAGTACAAAAATTCTAACCCTTATCAAAGTGTTTATCCTTGATGTGGTTCTGCAGACAAGAATTCTCAAGGAAAATTTTCTGCGCTGGGTCATGCATATGCTCATCTACGCCGGTTTTATGCTGCTGCTTCTCATGCATGCCCTCGAAAACTTTGTTTCCGAACCCTTATTCACCGGTTACTATTCCACAATCAACCCCTTTATGTTTTTAAGAGATCTGTTCGGGTTCATGGTCATCGCGGGAATGGGTATTGCCGTATTTCGGCGGTTCATTCTGAAAGTTCCTCGTCTTAAAACCAATGCCATGGATCACTACGCCATCGGTATACTGGCCATAATAATGCTTTCGGGAGTTCTTCTGGAAGGTGCAAAAATAACCTCCTATACCGAGTATCAGTACATGGTGGAAGATTATGCCGGTCTTGAAGACGAAGATGAGATCCGGGCTCTTGAAAGCTACTGGGTTCAGAACTTCGGCACGGTCTCTCCCAATGTGCAGGGGCCCTTTGATGAAGACGTTTTGTCGATGGGTCAGGACCTTCACGAGGCCAGCTGTATGGACTGTCATTCCCCCCCTCAGTGGGCGTTTACCGGTTTTGCCACGGCTAAACTCATCAAACCCGTGGCTCTGGCACTGGATCGGGCGGGGACTTCTACGATCCTGTGGTACATCCATTTTCTGGCCTGTTTTATGGGTCTGGCCTATCTTCCCTTCAGTAAAATGTTCCATATGTTTGCCACACCGGTCAGTTTGCTGGCCAATGCGGTCATGGAAAAGGAGACATCCGATCCGGCAAATATTGCAACCCGCCAGGTTATGGAATTGGATGCCTGTATGCACTGTGGCACTTGCAGTCTGAGATGTTCGGCCGCGCCGGCCTTTGATGCGCGGGGAAATAATTATATTTTGCCGTCGGAAAAAATGACGTTTCTCAAAACCCTGGCGGCCGGAAAAAAACTGAGCACACGAAAGTTGAGTGCCATCCGGGAAGGGGTTTACCTTTGCACCAATTGTGATCGCTGCACCGTGGTTTGCCCTGCGGGGATCAACCTAAAGGAATTGTGGTTTACGGTCAGGGAGGATCTGGTTCAAAGAGGATA
>CAYPIW010000064.1:0-5380 GCA_964410925.1 uncultured Desulfobacteraceae bacterium | reverse complement strand
ATCTTTTTTATATTAGCGATAAGATCCTTTGTTCCTATGGGCTTGGCTATAAAGTTTTTTCCTCCTATATTGCCCATGCTTTCAGATCCGATTTCATATTCAGTTATAAGCGCCGTAAGAAATATTATGGGTATTGCTTTTGTATCAGGTCTGTCAGATAAAAATTGAGCGACTTCGCCGCCGGACATTTCAGGCATATTCAAATCCATCAAGATTAAATCCGGTTTTTCTTTACAGGCCAATTGAATTCCTTCTTTACCCGAACCTGTGGCGATGACTTTAAATTCTCCTGTATTCTCCAGGTTGCATTTTACAAAGAAGCAAAAATCCTTTTCATCATCAATTAATAGTATTTTTTTCTTGCTCTGCATATAACACCTTCCTGATTTAATTGCCAACAGGGTGCAATTTTAAAATAAATTTTGTGCCCTTATTGACTTCACTTTGCACCTTAATGACTCCCTGATGGCGATCCACGATTAAGTGTACCAGGCTGAGCCCAAGGCCGGTACCTTTGCCGGTTGCTTTGCTGGTAAAAAACGGTTCAAATACTTTTGACAATACGTCCTCGGGGATTCCCTTTCCGGTATCTTCAAATTCTATCACCGTCATTTTATCTCCTGTTTTGAAATAATCATTTTTTCTGTATCCGATTTTATCCTCCATATGCATGGCTTTCTCGGGCTTGACCGAAATTCTAATTTCACCTTTTTCTGACATGGCATCGATTCCATTATTCAAAAGATTCATAAATACTTGCTGAAGCATATTTTTATCGGCGTTAACTTTCATGGATTCCTGATAATAATTTCGTTCTATTTTTATTTTTTTCAGATTAATCCTGTGTTCGATTAATGTGATGGTATCATCCAGTAAGTCGCAGACATTTACCGGCTCGAATTTTAACTCGGATTTTCGTGAAAAATTTAAAAAATCAGTAATAATTTGATCTGTTCTTTTAACAGCCTGCTTTATTTTCTCGATCGCTATTTCGAAGTTCGGGTTTTTGTCGGGTAAGGTGTTGCCAAGAAATTCCGTGCCCATTATGATAATCTCTAATGGATTTCTGATTTGATGGGCCAGGCCGGAAGCCAACCGGCCTAAAGCCGCCATTTTTTCATTTTGTATGAGTTGGCCTTGAGTTTCTTTGAGTTTGGTGTAAGTAGTTTTCAATTTCTTTTCTGTTTGCACCCGGGCGGTTATATCCATTGACATTACGGAAATTGCTTTTATTCCGGTAGCGTCGGGTTCCTGAACAGGGCTTAGGGTTCGAAGGACCCATTTTTCCAATTTTTCGCTGTAAGCTTCATACTGTATTGCCCTGTGGAATTTTAAAACCTTACCCGCGTTTTTTGTAAATTCTTTTGTTTCATCAATGGAATGAAAATTACTGAAATCTGTTCCCACAATCTGTGTTTCCGTTACACCGTGTTCGGATAAAAATTTGCTGTTTACAGACAGATATCTGCAATCCTTGTCCACCATGTATATGGAATCATCTGTAGATTCCACCAGGGAACGGTATTTTTCTTCCGAGGCTTTGAGGCTTCTGGATTTATCCTTAATTAAAACATCTACAATATAACCAAAAAGGAGGGCGATAATAATGATGAATGGCAATCGCAGTGCATAACTGATCGCCATATCTCCCGCAAAAAGTCCATTTTGAAATAGAATCCATCCGTAAACAAGGACAAAAATAATTGAGTTTAACATAAGATATTTTAAACTTATGCTCATAGATGACAGGCCCAGAATCAGAAAATAAATGAGGTAAAAATCAGTCCCGGAATTAGATAAGTACATGCCCAGACAGATCATGACACTATGGAAAAATGTCAAATAATAGAATATGGTTCTTTTTATAAAATGCCGGGTTGGAATATAGAGGATAAAAAGGTTACTCGAGAGATAAAAAACCGTGAATATCTGTGACCAAATGATCAGGTTATCCTTAGCTTGTCCGAAGATTGTCAGATAGGAAGTAATAATTGTAACCATTAAATGGATATAAAAAATTTGTTTTTTTGATATATTTTCAATATGCCCTTCATCTTTTTTTCTTTTGGACCTTGAAAACAGCGCTCTTTCTTTTTTCTGATCTGCATATAACCTGGCGATATCTTCAGCGTATTTTATGAGCTGTTTCTGGGTTCCCGGATCAAGTGTTTGTTTTTCTGTCATAATATGCCTTATTCAGACAAGACGGCCTCTCTCCGGGGCGCAGGATCGTAACTCTACGAGCCGGAGGTTGGCTCATAAGCCTGCGGCTCGGAGAGAAGCAGGAAATGTTTGCCACAAGTTCACAAAATTACGAAGGATATAGAACGGGTGTAACTCAAGATTGCTGGTTATTGAGTTCAAGCGTAAGGTGTCAGGTGTAAGAAACGAATTAGCTGATACCGGGTATAAATCAAGACCATCCTTTGATAAGATTGCCAGGGTTATTTGATTTAAATGGCTATTGGGTTTCAGGTGTCAGGGTTCAGGTGTCAGGAAGCATGTTCACAGTCACAACTTTTTATAGAACTCAAAATCTTCCACGTCCATACATCCATACAGTTGCTATGGATCACCTCGTTACCCCCTGACAACTGACACCTGACACCTGAAACCCGACACCTTATTCCTGACACCTGACACCTGACACCTGAAACCCGACACCTTTTCCCCAAAGCTAAATACGTAGCGCAACCGAACGTGGATTTACGATAGGTCAGTCGCCCTGCATTTATCGGGCATAGCGCGCTAAATTTCGGAAATTTTCTTCATCTTGATCCCGTTTGCTCAAGGTAAAATCGAACAGTGAACTATCCCCGGTCGAAGCCGTTTCTGATTTTATTTTTAAAATTTCATCTATATTTTCCAGGAATACGTCTGCCAAATCAGGATCAAAATGCTGTCCGCGCTCTTTTTTAATAATTTCAAAAGCAATTGCCAAAGGATAGGGCTCTTTGTAAGGGCGTTGGGATATAAGGGCGTCAAAAGTATCCGCAAGGGCAACAATCCTGCCGACCAGGGGAATATTATCCCTGGAAAGGCCCTGGGGATATCCCTTGCCGTTCCATTTTTCATGGTGGGAAAGTGCTATCCGCTCAGCAACCGGTAATATTTTTGCTTTTGAATTGCTCAGAATTTTTGCCCCTATGATCGTATGATTTTTCATCAGCTCAAATTCCTGGACTGTTAATTTCCCCGATTTGAGCAGGATATGATCAGGGATTCCGATTTTGCCCACATCATGCATTGGAGCGGCAAATCGTATGTTTTGGACTTCATCCGGCGGCAACCCCAGTTTTTCGGCCAAGAGGGCGCTGAAACGGCTCATACGAGCGATGTGGCTGCCAGTGTCTTCATCTTTGTACTCGGCGGCTATCACAAGTCGATGAATCGTATCCAAATAAGCATCCTGTAGTTCCCGATAGGCAGCTTTTAGCTTTGAGACATTTTTGTTCAGGTCTTCCGCATATTTTGTAAGCTGCCGATTGGCTGCGTCAAGATCTTTTTGTTTTTGTTTTGCGGTTTTGCGAGCCTTAGCAAGATCTTCGGCATATTTTTCTAGTTGTTCGGCAATAGAATAATCGGGAGAGAAGTTGTTTATCTCCATGAACGTTTTCCTTATACGTTCTGGCGGTTTCGAATGTCACTTTCATATTATGGCGCTCCGCCAATGCTACAGCAGCTTGATTGACTTCTGGTGTATCAAGTGATGTATCAAGATAAACCGGTTCTGCCGGTTTAACCACAGATTTAAGTGATAGAAAAAGTGATTCCGCCAATTTAGGATTATTTGCAAATAGAGGCCCTATCTTGTATCCATTTCGGCATTTACGAATTACACCGTAACCTTCAAGTTTGCCATTTTGCATGACTCCGAACGCATTGCAGTCAGGTTGACTGATCCAGGATTTAATGAATTGAGACCAAACCACCCAGACCAATGTTTCGACCTTCAAGATATTTAAGGCCTGGATTCCAACCTTCTTTTTCGGCCCATTCAATGGCAATTTCAACTTCCTTTCGGTGCACTGTTCTGATGGTGTATTTTTTATTTTGCATTGGAAAGTTCTGGTCCTTTGGGCCGGGATTTTTACTTGAAAGCTACTTTAAAAGTTCTCTTTTTGAAATATACTTCTCATTCCCTCATTTTTTTATGCAACTACGGGGTTCAATAGTCTCAAGTTCAGGATTCAGTTAAATAGGCAGCAGCCAAGCACAAAAGCCTTAGTACGGACCTGCAATACGGTTCTTTCCAGTTTTTGTGCTATAAGATGCGCAGGCGTTTTCTTCCATGCCAATTTCTTCAGTTTGCATAGATCTCCATAAGCCCAGGGTTTTCTGATATTCCTTGTAAATTTTGCCATTACAGTCCTCTACTTTCTCTTTTTAAAGCCGCCAGATTCGCTTTATATATGCTTTCATACTGGCCGGTCTCTTTATCTGTTGAATGAATAAGCCTTCAGCTTCAAAACTTGCTATGATCAACTGAAAGGTATGATAATCCAATTCAATTCTTTCCCAGCCTAATGTATGCAGTCGTTGATTCATTTCCCGCAATCCCACACGGGAATTATCCACAAAGGTGCGGGACGCATCCCTGATAAACAAGGTGATTTCAGCGGACGACAGGCCCTTGTCATGCAACCGGCGCATTAAAGTTGAATGAATCCGGACCATTGCTATTGCTCCTGATTGAGGGTTTTTGCCGGGGCCTCTTCCAGTCTTTGAAGCCGCTCCTCGATTCTAACCAGGGAATCCGCCACCTCTTCACGAGGTGCCTCACGGCCGCTAAAGCAGGGATTATTTACCCACCAGTCCATCCCCATTTCCCTGGCCTTGTCAACAGAACAGATGACCAGGCGAAGCTGGATGGTCAACAGTTCGATGTCAACCAGGCTGATCTTGATATCACCCGCGATAACAATCCCTTTATCAAGAACCCGCTCTAACAGATCGGCGATATTGGTGCTTTGGACCGAGTGCGTTGCGGCACGTTGAATTGCCATATGAAAACCTCCGCTTTTGATTGTTGATTGCTGATTGTCGATTGGCGATTGAAAAGCATAAAATTGCACTCTATGTTTGATTAATGTTGCTCTGCGCGGTCTTTCTGGTTGTGATGAAAATGGAAGATCGTTCATGCGCTTCACTTTTCGATTGTTGATTTGCGATCGTTGATTGGTGATTGCTTTCGTCTTTGTGCGGTTCTTCTTGTTGTGATGAAAATAGATGATAGTTCATGTGCTTCACTTTTCGATTGTTGATTGTTGATTGTTGATTGTTGATTGATAATTTGTAGACATGGGTTAAATCCTAATTTTTATTTTGTATTGAAAAACCTGGTCCTTTGTGCCATGTTTCTTTACTTCTTTTTCTGAGC
>CAYPIW010000063.1:0-26918 GCA_964410925.1 uncultured Desulfobacteraceae bacterium | reverse complement strand
AGCTCTTGCCGGAAGTGTGCCTCTATTACAGCGCCTTAGAGACCGTTTTACGATTCCTGTTGAGCTATCAGATTCGGATGTGGAAACGGTAACCCGTCGCGTGGTCCTTGCCAAAAAGGCGGATAAGCGCAAATCCATTGAAGATACGCTCAGTTCTTATGCCGGGGAGATAGACCGCCAGCTTTCGGGAACGAGGATTGGCCCTCGGAGCGAAGACCGCGCGATCATTGTGGACGACTATCCCCTCTTGCCTGTGCGTCGACGTTTTTGGGAACAAGTCTTACGTGCCATCGACCTTCCCGGCACAGCCAGCCAGGTCCGGACCCAGTTGCGGATTGTTTATGATGCAGTTAAGGAAATGGCCGAAAAAACCCTCGGCACGGTTATGCCGGCTGACTTCATCTTTGGCCAGCTCCAGCCTGATCTCCTGCGAACCGGTGTCTTATTGAGGGAAATCGATGAAACAATCCGAAACTTTGATGACGGCACGCCGGAAGGCAACCTTGCCAAACGGATTTGCGGGCTTGTTTTCCTGATTCGAAAACTTCCTCGTGAAGAAGTGGCCGATATCGGGGTTCGTGCCACCGCTGAAACCCTGGCTGATCTTCTCATCAGCGACCTTGCCAATGATGGCGCGAAGTTGAGAAAAGAGATCCCCCAGATTCTCGACAATCTGGTTGACGAAGGTAAGCTGATTAAGATCGATGAAGAATACAGCCTTCAGACCAGAGAAAGCAGCGAGTGGGACCGTGAATTCCGCAACCGTCAGACAAAATTGAATAACGACCTGACGCCATTATCCAGCAAACGTTCTTCTTTATTAAATGCAGCCTGTTCCACTGCTTTAAATGGCATCAAGCTGCTTCAAGGCAGGTGTAAAGCAGCTCGCAGGCTTTCCATTCATTTCGGCGCCGAGCCACCCGAAATTAAAGGTAATGAAATTCCTGTCTGGATACGCGATGGTTGGGGTGAAAATGAAAGCACCGTGCTCGCGGACGCCCGGGCCGCCGGAACGGATAGCCCGGTCATCTATGTGTATATTCCCAAGGCCGGCGACGACGACCTTAAGAAGGCAATCGTTGAATATGAGGCGGCCAAGGCGACCGTTGAATTCAAGGGCACCCCCACGACACCGGAAGGCCAGGAAGCCCGCGATTCCATGTCAACCCGCATGGGCTCCGCCGAAACCACAAGGAACAGGATTATCCAGGATGTGATCAATGCCGCCAAGGTCATTCAAGGCGGCGGACAGGAGCGCTTTGATTTAACCCTGAAAGACAAAGTCAATTCAACCGCTGAGATTTCATTGGATCGGCTTTTTCCCAATTTCCAGGACGCGGATGACGACCGCTGGCACAGTGTGATTAACCGGGCCAAAGGAGGATCTGAGGCTGCCCTGCAGGCCGTTGACTGGAATGATGCACCTGAGAAACACGCTGTATGCTCATCGGTGCTTTCGGAGATCGGCTCCGGGAAAAAAGGGAAAGATGTCCGAGATACTTTTGAGAACACTCCCTATGGCTGGCCCCGCGATGCCATTGACGGTGCCTTGATTACGCTGTTTACGACAGGCCACATTCGGGCCACTCATAAAGGCGTTCAGCTCAAATCCGGGCAACTGGATCAGGCCAAAATTTCGGTAACCGATTTCCGGGTGGAGACCATAACCATCGATGCCAGAGCCCGCATCAAGCTGCGCAAACTTTTCCAAAGCGCCGGAATCCCATGTAAGCCCAATGAAGAAGCCATCGCTGCAGCCCAGTTTCTCGTTAACCTGGCAGCCCTTGCAGATAAAATCGGCGGCTCACCACTGATGCCGCAACGTCCCTCGACAGATCATCTTGATAATTTGAGAGCATTGGCCGGAAATGAACAGCTCGCTGAGATTTTAAATCAGCATGACACGCTCTCAAAGCAGGCCAGGGAATGGGCAAATCTGACCGAATTGGCCGCCAAACGCAAACCATCATGGGAAACACTTCAACGTCTGTTGAAACACAGCAAAACCCTGTCTGAATCGGAAAGCCTTAATCAGCAGGCCAATGCTGTACGGGATGAAAGACGCCTGCTTGATAAAACCGACCCGATTCCTGCGATTCACAAGGAAGCTGTGACCGCATTACGATTGGCTGTAAAGAAAGCTCATGATGATTTCAGGGCCGTTTATGATGATGAAATGGCCGTGCTTGAATCAAACGATAATTGGGTAAAAATTACTTCTGAACAGCAACAGGATATTCTCGATGCAGAAGGTATCGCCGTCATACCGTCCCTATCAATCGGTGATGATACAAGCCTCCTGAGCACCCTGGAGGAAACGCCTTTAATAAATTGGAAAACAAAGATCGACGCATTGCCCCAGCAGTTTCGCAATGCGTCATGGCGAGCTGCGGAACTATTGGAACCTCAAATTCAGTATGTACAGCTGACCAGCAGAACCCTACGAAGCTCCAAAGAAGTTTTGGGCTGGGTGGAAGAAACCCGTGAGGATCTGCTGGAGAAGATTAAAGATGGCCCGATCGTGATTTCATAAGGATGAATGCGGAAGGATGAAGGATGAATAATTTACCTGAAAAATCGGCCACATCATCACAGATTATACTTTATCAAACAGAAGACGGGCACAGCCGTATAGAGGTCAGGCTGGAAAACGAAACCGTTTGGCTATCGCAGAAACTAATGGCCGAATTGTTCCAGGTGACAGTTCCAACAGTCAATGAGCATACAAAAAATATTTTTAACGAGCTAGAATTGCAGGAAAACTCAGTTATTAGGAAATTCCGAATAACTGCCGCCGATGGAAAATCGTATCTAACTAATTTTTACAATCTCGATGTTATTATAGCCGTTGGATATCGAATCCGGTCCCACCGGGGTACTCAGTTCCGGCAGTGGGCCACTGAACGTCTTCGAGAGTATATTGTCAAGGGATTCACACTGGATGATGAACGTCTTCAGGAACCAGGTGGACTGGACTACTTTGACGAACTGCTTGAACGGATTCGTTCCATTCGGGCCTCGGAAAAGCGGTTTTACCAAAAGGTTCGAGATATCTATGCCACCAGTGTCGATTATGACGCCCGTCTACCTATGACTCAAGAATTCTACGCCGCTGTTCAAAACAAACTCCATTATGCCGTTACAGGACAAACTGCCGCTGAATTGATCGCAGAACGCGCTGATGCCGAGAAGCGGAACATGGGCTTGACAAACTGGAAAGGCAGCGGCAGGGGTCGACAATTTACCAGGGCGGACATTATTGTAGCCAAAAATTATCTAAACGAACAGGAGCTCAGCACCCTGAATCTTATTGTCAGTCAATACCTTGACTTTGCCGAATTGCAGGCCAGGGCACGCAAGCCGATGTATATGGCGAATTGGAAAGCCAAACTTGATGCCTTTCTAACACTAAACGACCGGGATATATTGACCGATGCCGGTCGCGTTTCCGCTCAAATGGCCAAAGAGCTCGCCGACGGTGAATTTGAAAAATATGAGGCCCGGCAGCGCCAAATTGAGGCCGACACCACAGATGAAGAATTGGATAAAGCCGTCAAACGCATCCTGGGCAAGGATGAGGGGTGAGGGATGAAGGTGGAAGGATGAGGGCGGAAGGCGGAAGAGTGTAATAATCAGGTTAATCGTTTTTTGTTTTTCGAAAGCCTATGAACTACGAGCAGATAAAAACAATTGTTGAAGAAGCCGTTAAAAATGCCACTATATTAGACTGGTGGATTTACGTCTTAATCATTGTGTTTTCCGCAATCGGTGGATTTTTAGGAGCCTATTTAAAAAAGAAAGGAGAAAATTTAGCCACCAAAGAGGATATCGAGGGTATTACTATAAAAATAGAGGATATTCGGTCACAATACAGTAAACAGATCGAATTATACAAAGCCTCTTTACAATTATCCAATCAACTGAAGTTGGCTGCCTTGGAAAAACGACTTGAAAAACACCAAGAGGCATACACCCTTTGGAGAAAACTACTTTTTAGTCTACGGCATGAGGATAAAATCGGACCTGCAATCGATGAGTCACAGAAATGGTGGGAAAAATATTGTTTATATCTAAGCGATGAGGCGAGGTCAGCTTTTTACACAGCAATTATCTTAGCAGTCGATTTTAGGCATCTTCCAAGAACTGATCCAGAAATCATAAAAGAGTGGTTCAATAAAATATATGATGCAGGAAAAAAGATTGTAGAAGCTGTTGACCTTCCACCAATAAGTGGAGATAAGATAAAACTGAATAATAGCATAACAAGACATACTTAATGGGTAGCAAAAGCTGTGCCTGATTTGCAGGTTAAATGATATGATCAGATAAATATTCGAGGAATACAATGTTAAATGAATCTATTCGGAGTGATATGAATATTGTCGAGATTTCTCAGTCAACTATAGATTTCTTCTTCAGTATCTTTGGTCGTTCAACGAAATACTATCGAGGTAAGTATAGTCAAAAAAATGGAAAAAAATTCTTAATCGAATCTCATCTATTTTAAAAAAATCTGTTGATAAAAATATAAATAGCGACGGATTTCACAAATGGCGCGTAGATCTATATTTAGAGCAATTGCAGGATGCATGTAAATCGAAGCACAATGTTGACCCAGAAATAATAGTTTTGCTCACATCTATTATCTTTGAACTTCTTGTTGGTGTGCCTAATTATCGTGGGAGGTATAGACTAAATAAAAAAGATGATTTTAAACTGAATCAATTAAGATCACTTGATTATCGCCAATCTCCCTATCAGAAATTTTGTACAATCATTGAAGCATCCCGTTATAAACCTTATTGCGATTATCATAAATATGAAGATCTGTATCAAAAGTATATATATGAATACAATGGTGATCCTGTAGGATTCATAAAGTGGTATAAAACTAAGTATCCAGAAGCCTATGCAAACATATTTTAAAGAGAATTATATACATCCTAATCTGTCAATTCATTTAGGGTTGGGTGAGGGGGCTTGCTGGCATCAAGATAATTATGAGACTCTTAAAAATGGTTTTATTCATATGTAACGCGATGTAACTGAGCATCCGGATATCAAGATAATAATGATAGCTTTGATAATCTTTTCCATCAGTTACTTATGTTCGGGCTGTAATCCAATTGATAAAAATAATCTGGGATCATAAATGAAACCACTTCCGACAGAGCTTCGCAATAAACTCGAACGGACGATCATTGAAGCACGGGATGTGGCCGAGGCAGGTGCAAAAGCAGCCTTAGAGGCCATTGCCGTGCATCACCATGAGCCTTATGGGCATATGTCTCCTGCGGAGCGCAAGCTGCGAAATCATTTGCGAGCCAGGGCAAGGCAACTGGATGATAAACAGAATCAGAAAGGTGAACTGGAACTTACCCATCTTGTTGGGGAATGCGCCTATGAGCACTGGCATCGGATGCTGTTTGCCCGCTTTCTGGCGGAAAATGACCTCCTGATTGAACCGGAGATGGGTGTCGCCATAAGCCTTGAAGAATGCGAGGAACTGGCAAAAGAAGATGGGAAGGATCTCTGGACACTGGCCAGTGAATTTGCCCAACGTATGTTGCCTCAGATTTTCCGGCCCAATGATCCTGTATTAAAAGTTTTCCTTGCGCGTGAGCATAGGATCAAACTGGAAAATCTGCTTAATGATCTGGAACTCGCAATTTTTTCGGCCAGCGATTCACTGGGGTGGGTTTATCAATTCTGGCAGAGCAAAAGAAAAAAAGAGGTCAATCAGTCGGGAAATAAAATCGGCGCTGATGAACTGCCGGCGGTGACCCAACTGTTCACAGAACCTTACATGGTGAGTTTCCTCCTCGACAACTCTTTAGGAGCATGGTGGGCAGCAAGGTGCGATGCGGGATTAGGGCGAGTGGGAGAAACGGAGAATGGGAGAATCGGTGAGGGAGTTAAGGGGATATTTGAGCGGGCAGAGTCGGAGGAAGAGATTCGTAAAGCTTGTGCCATACCCGGCGTTCCATTGGAATATCTTAGGTTTGTGCCTCTGCCTGCCTCCACCATGACCGCTGCCGGAGATGCAACTCTCCCCTCTCCCTCGGGGAGAGGGGCCGGGGGTGAGGGCAAAAAACAAGTTGTCCCACCGGACATTCTCGAAAATGCAAGAGAGCTTCGTAAAAACCAAACCGATGCAGAGCAACTCTTATGGGGTTTGTTGAGAGATCGTCGGTTCCTCGGAAAGAAGTTCCGTCGTCAACATCCAGTGGGGCGCTACATTCTGGATTTCTATTGCCACGAGGAAAAGCTAGCCCTTGAAATAGATGGCGGCCAACACAATCCGGAAGATCAAAGGGAGTATGACGATAAAAGAACTGCCTTGCTTAACGAACAGGGCATACGCGTCATCCGGTTCTGGAATAATGAGGTCCTTCAGCAAACTGAATCAGTACTCGAAGCTTTATATTTGGAATTAAGTAACAAGTCCTCAACACCCTCACCCCTAACCCCTCTCCCAAAGGGAGAGGGTAAAAGAGGAGAAAATTCTCGCCAGGGGCGGGAGGGGCAAGGAATGGGAACTCCTACTCTCACAGAAGAAGAGGAACTTATCTGGACACCGGCGGCGGGAACCTTTGACGGCTGGCCGGAGAAATTGAGTGAACTCAAGGTGCTGGATCCTTGCTGTGGTTCAGGTCATTTTCTGGTTGCCGCCTTCCTGATGCTGGTGCCTATGCGTATGGAATTGGAAGGCATTTCTGCCCGCGAAGCCTGTGATGCTGTATTGCGGGAAAACCTTCATGGTCTAGAAATAGATAAACGATGCGTCGAACTGGCCGCTTTCGCCCTTGCTCTGGCCGCATGGCGTTATCCCGATCTGCCATCTCCAGACGGTAGGTTGGAAACATCTTTGCTCCCTCTCCCTCTGGGAGAGGGTTGGGGTGAGGGTGTCAAACCAATAGGCTACCGTCCTTTGCCGGAGCTGAATGTGGCATGCTCCGGCCACTCAATTAGCGCTGGGAAAGAGGAATGGTTGGCTTTAGCCGGAGAAAATACCAACCTTCGCATTTCTTTAGAAGAACTATACAAACAGTTCAAGGATGCGCCGGTATTAGGTAGTCTTATCAATCCAAACATTGGCCTCGCTAAAGATTCACTTTTTGAACTCAAGTGGGAAGATATTGGTCCTTTACTGACCAAGGCGCTGTCAGGTGAGAAAGATGATGAGAAAAATGAAATAGGGGTTGTGGCTCGTGGTATCGTCAAGGCCGCAAAACTGCTTTCCGGTAAATACCACTGGATCATCACCAATGTTCCCTACCTGGCCCGGGGCAAACAGGATGAGAGGCTCAAGGTATTCTGCGAGAAATATTACCCATCCGCTAAAAACGATCTGGCCACAGTATTTCTCGATCGTTGTATTGAGTTGTGCATAGAAGGCGGCACAGCCAGCGTGGTTCTCCCCCAGAACTGGCTGTTTTTGACAAGCTACAAGAAATTTCGTGAAAAGCTGCTAAAGAATGACTCCTGGCATTTGATTGCGCGGTTGGGTGAAGGAGGTTTTGATTCATCAGCAGCGGCGGGTGCATTTGTGGTTTTGCTTACTATGAGCCGGGACAATATTGCGAGCATCCAAGGTGGGTTGTTTAGCAAAGCAACTTCTATCGGAATCCTTCGAGGCCTGGATGTTTTTGAACCCCGCACTGCCATTGAGAAAGCCGCAGGGCTCCTTACCGCGAAAATTGAAAGTTTAGATCAAGAAAAACAGTTAAAGAATCCGGATGCAAGGGTGGTTTTAGAAGAAACACATAGTAAAAATTTACTTGAATTTTATTCAAATAGCTACTGGGGACTCGGGAGTGGGGATTATCCAAGATTTGGAAAATGTTTTTGGGAAATATTAATGCCCCAAAGAGATTGGATATATCAACTGAGTACAGTGCTTAAATCTAAGTTATACGGAGCAAGGGAACATATACTTTACTGGCAAAATGGGAAAGGTGATCTAGCATCAAACCCCGGGGCATTTGTCCGTGGAACCCAAATATGGGGAAAAAGAGGTATTCATGTATCTCAAATGAGAAATCTGCCAGTTACTCTTTATACAGGAGAATGTTGGGATACTAATAGTTCGCCAATTATACCCAAAAAACATGATTACCTTACTGCTATTTGGTGTTTTTGTTCCTCTTCAGAATACAATGATGCCGTGCGCAAAATAGATCAAAAAGTTAATGTTACAAATGCAACTCTCATAAAAGTCCCCTTCGATCTTGCCTACTGGCGGAAAGTCGCTGTAGAAAAGTATCCCAACGGCCTTCCCAAGCCTCATTCAGACGATCCTACACAATGGCTTTTCCATGGATATCCAGCAAAAAGCGAGAATCCCTTACAAATTTCTGTTGCCCGGCTACTTGGTTATTGTTGGCCTGCTGAATTGGATAATAACATGGAACTTTCTGATGAAAGCTTAGGTTTAGTTTATAAATCTAAAACTCTGCTTCCATTAGCTGATGAGGATGGGATTGTCTGCATACCATCAGTTCGAGGGGAAGATGCTGCGGATTCCCGACTTCGTGCTCTCCTTTCAGTAGCTATAGGACCAGATTGGTCACCTTCGATGGAGCAGGAATTGATCAAAGGAACTGGGAGCAATACCTCTAAATTGGATGAATGGCTGCGCGATCATTTCTTCGAGCAACACTGCAAACTGTTCCATCACCGCCCCTTCATCTGGCACATATGGGTCGGCAGCTTTTAGAGAGCTTGACGTATAGTTACCTTGGTGACTGGATTACCCGTCAAAGAGAAGGGGTTAAGATTGGTGAAGGAGGTGCTGAAGATCGTTTGGCTGCGGCATTGGAGCTTCAAAAAAGACTCATCGCAATCCTTGAAGGTGAGCCTCCTTTTGATATTTTTGTTCGCTGGAAACCAATCGAGGAACAGCCTGTTGGATGGGAACCTGATATTAATGATGGGATTCGTTTGAATATTCGGCCCTTTTTGGCCCAGGATATTCCCGGTGGAAGAAAAGGAGCCGGAATCCTCCGGTGGAAGCCTAACATTAAATGGGGAAAGGACCGTGGGAAAAAGCCGTTTCGTTCTAAGGAACAATATCCATGGTTCTGGAAAGATGGCGAGTTTACCGGCAACCGGGTAAATGACATCCATTTGACCATAAATGATAAGCAAAAGGCGCGGAAGGAGAAAAAACAAACTTGAAGGCGTATGACTCTCAGTCTCTGCAACGAAAACTAAGCGAACTGCTGGCCCTGCCTGCTGAAATCGAATGGGTTGAATTCAAGCAAGCATCTCGATCATTTCATTTCGATAAACTGGGGCAGTATTTTTCGGCGCTCAGCAATGAGGCACGTTTGAAAAAACAAGAGGCCGGATGGCTTATCTTCGGTGTTCAGAACCACCCCCGAAAGATCGTGGGATCGAATTTCCGCCGTTATCGAGCGGACCTGGATAACCTGAAAAAAGAAATTGCGGATCAAACTTCCAACCGGCTGACATTTGCAGAAATCCACGAACTGCATCTGCCAGAGGGTCGCGTGGTAATGTTTGAAATTCCCCCAGCCCGGCCGGGTGTGCCCACAGCCTGGAAAGGGCATTATTATGGCCGGGACGGTGAATCCATTGGCCCGCTCAATCCCCATGAACATGAGCTTATCCGGCTACTTGCTCAACCTGATTGGTCAGGGGAAATATGTCCGAACGCCGGTCTTACAGATCTTGACCCTGCTGCCATCGCCCTCGCCAGGGAATTGTTTAAGGCTAAGTATCCCAACCTAGCCTCTGAAGTGGAAGAATGGAGAGACGAAACTTTTCTCAATAAAGCCAAGGTCCTGAAAAATGGTAAAATAACCACTACCGCTATTATCCTATTAGGCCGTGAGGAAGCTGAATACCACCTTGAACCGGCAATAGCCAGAATAAGCTGGATTCTGAGGGACCAAAGCGGCATGGAAAAAGATTATCAGCATTTTGGACCGCCATTTCTTCTCAATTCTAATCACCTGTTCAATAGAATTCGCAATCTCACTTACCGCTACATGCGAGACCATTCTCTTTTTCCAGTAGAGATTACCCAGTATGATTCATGGGTTATCCGTGAACTTCTTCATAATTGTATTGCTCATCAGGATTATGCTCTCCGGGGGAGAATTAATGTCGTAGAGGAGGAAGATTCTCTGTTTTTCGTCAATGGAGGTTCGTTTCTTCCTGAGAGTGTTGAAAATGTCATCCGTCTTGATGCACCACCTGAATATTACAGAAACCAGTTTTTAACCGATGCCATGGTCAATTTGCAGATGATTGACACCATCGGCAGCGGCATCAAAAGGATTTTCAACTTGCAACGTAGAAGATTCTTCCCCATGCCAGACTATGATCTTACTGATCCCCAGCAGGTTAAAGTCCGGTTGCTTGGAAAAATATTGGACGAAAATTATACAAAGCTTCTGATGAAAAATACCGATCTCAGTTTGTTCGATGTCATCGCCCTCGATAAGGTCCAAAAAAAATATCAAATCTCAGATGAAGAATTCAATCGATTAAAAAGACTTAGACTTATTGAAGGGCGTCGTCCGAATCTTTTTGTGGCTGGCCGGATTGCCGAAGCAACTCAGGGAAAGGTTGACTATATCCGGTATCGGGCATTTGACAAAGGGCATTATAAGCAAATGGTACTTGCTTTTATTAAAAAATTTGGCTCCGCAAGCCGGAATGAAATTGACAATCTTCTCTATGAAAAACTGCCGGATATCCTGAGCCATGAACAGAAAAAGAATAAAATTCGTAACTTGCTCCAGGAAATGTCCAAGAATGACGGGAGTATCCGAACACAAGGCGGACCAGGTCGGCATGCCAGATGGATTTTAGATGGAAATTAGACGGACTTTAGCAGGACTTTTAGACCGACAATTGCATAACTATTTTAAATAAAATCATAAATTAAGAATGTTGTTTGCCGCGATAGACGGAAGGTGGCAAAGGCGAATCGGAGAAAGGGAGAAGCGGAGAATGGAGGAAAGAGGAATTTAAACCATGAAATCAACTGAATTGATTGAATTGGTCGGGCGCGGGGAAGATTCTCGCACTCAGTTCAAGCGGAGCCAGGACGTCACCAATGCCAAATCTCTTGCCGGAGAAATGGTAGCTTTTACTAACAGCAAAGGGGGAAGACTGCTCATCGGTGTGGACGATGCCGGATCTGTCATCGGTGTAACACCTGGTGATATCCGCCGGATCAATCAGATCATCTCCGATGCAGCGACCGATTGCATTCGACCGCCGATCAAGGTGGAAATCGATAATGTTGCCGTTGGCGAAAAATTGGTCATGGTCGTAACTATTCCAGAAGGCATCTCAAAACCTTACGCGGATAACGAAGGTGTTTTTTGGGTCAAGTCTGGAGCCAACAAGCGTCGGGTAACTGCGCGGGAAGAAATCCAACGAATGCTCCAGAGTGCCGATATTGTTCATGCCGATGAAATTCCCGTCACGGAATCCACTCCCAAAGACCTGGATATGGACAAATTTGACGCTTTCATTCGGAAGCAGTATGGGGATTCCCTGAATGAAGTTCTCCAAAAAAGCGGGATCACGCTGGCTCAATTGTTGAATAATCTCAGGCTTGCCCGGGGGTCTGCGCTCAATCTGGGCGGAATGATGCTGTTTGGGAACAATCCGCAGCGATTTCGTTCGCAATTCGTTGTAAAGGGGGTATCATTTTTCGGCAATGACCCTGCCGGTGCACGATACCGGGACAGCCAGGACTTCCACGGCAATTTGCTGGAATTGTATAAAGGAACCATGTCATTTCTGACCCGCAATCTGCGATGGCTGCAAAACGGCAAGGGATTCAATACGGAAGGGGACATGGAAGTGCCGCAAACCGCCCTGGAGGAACTCGTAGTCAACATGCTTCTGCACCGCGATTATTTCATTTCAGCGCCTTGGCGCGTTATGATTTTTGACGGTCGTGTCGAGTTGATCAGCCCAGGTGCGTTGCCGAATAATCTGACGATCGAGAACATCCGCAACGGCGTGTCGGTCATCCGCAATCCTCTTATCGCCTCCTTTGCTACCAAGGAATTGCCCTATCGCGGAATCGGCACCGGTATTCTACGAGCCATGGCTGCCGTGCCGGACCTGGTGTTGGAATCCGATCATGAACGTAATCTCTTTATTGCACGGATACCGAGAAAAGGATGAGGGAGGAAGGCGCAAGGAGAGTAAATGACTCAGCATTCATTATCCAGCTCACATCATTCCAAGGCCGATACGCTTTATAAAGAAATTCGAAGCGTTCTGGAGAAGGCGCGTTCGACGGCCTACCGTGCCGTCAACTTCGCCATGATTCAGGCATATTGGCAGATGGGTTATTTGATTGTGGAGCACGAACAAAGCGGTAAAGAGCGGGCTGAATATGGAAAAGCGGTCCTGCAGGAAGTATCCAAGCGCTTGACGAGTGAATTCGGCAAGGGTTTCGATGTCACCAACCTGCGCAAAATGCGTCAGTTCTATCTTATGTTTTCAAAACGAGACGCAGCGCGTCTTAAATCCGATCCGGCAAAACGAGACGCAATGCGTCTCGAATCCGGAGACGTTATGAAGGATTCCGCGGTGCGAAGCGAGTTGTCTTGGACCCATTACCGGCTGCTGCTTAGGGTTGAAAACGACAGTGCCCGTGAATGGTACATGAACGAAGCCGCGGACCAAAACTGGTCGACCCGCCAACTGGACCGGCAGATTTCGACGCTGTATTACGAGCGTCTCCTGGCCAGCCGGGAAAAAGAACCGGTCAAAAAGGAAGCAACCAATAAGCTGGCGCGGGTGGAGCCCAAACATTTCATTCGCGATCCATATGTTCTGGAGTTTTTGGACCTTAAGGATTATCCGGGCTTGCGAGAATCCACAGTCGAGCAGGCCATTATCGATAAACTGCAGGAGTTCCTGCTTGAACTCGGCAAGGGCTTTTCCTTTGTGGCACGTCAGAAGCGGATGCGCTTCGGCGATGAGGACTTTTACGTGGATCTTGTATTTTATAATTTTATCCTGAAATGCTTTGTTCTGATAGACCTTAAACTCGGCAAACTGACCCATCAGGATATCGGACAGATGGACGGGTATGTGCGCATGTACGAGGAACACGCCAAAGTGGAAGGCGATAATCCCACCATCGGCCTGATTCTCTGTTCCCAAAAGAACGATGCCATTGCCCGCTATTCCGTGCTGAACAACAGCAAGCAGCTTTTTGCCTCCAAGTACATGCTTTATTTGCCAACGGAAAAAGAGCTTGAAGAAGAATTGAAACGGGAACGGCAAAAAATAGAAGAAAAAAAGTAAAAAAATGACACCAGACTTTCATCCTTCATCCTTACTTGAAGCTGTCAAAAACTCATTGCGTCGGGCCTCCCGATATAATCGTTCTGACATGGATCCTCCATCTGCCGTTTTGTGGACCGATTCTGATGCACAATGGGAACCCCTTGTTGATCAGTTGCGCCCCTTATTGCCGGCACTATTAACTTTAGGGGAATACAGCCCTGATGATAAATGTGGACCCGCCATCTGGCTTCGGTGTGTTATTGAACGCTCATTACCGGACGTTGATCTTCCGGAAGATGTCACTCCAATTATATATATGCCGAATGTCAGCAGGCAAACGTTGAGAGCAGTCGAAGAATGCCCGGATAGTTTGAAACCACTGGTTGAGCTTCAATATCGCGGTACGGTATGGACTCAGCGTAATGGAAGAGATTGGACCATTGAAGCATTTTTAGTTTCAGAGGATGGTGGTCTTGGGCTGGATGTTGCCAGGGATAGAAACACTCGGCGTTCAATGATCGGTGCATTAACCCAACTTGCCGTAACACCAATAACACGGCTTATGGGGAAAAAACTTGAGGCGGAAGATTTTGATAAGTTGATGGTTGAGGACACATCACGCGATTTGTTGGTATGGATGAGTTCTCCTGCACAAGCGCAAGAAAAATGGGATGCAAATAAGTGGGCGGCATTTATTTCCCGTTGCAAGGCCGAATATGGTTTTGATCCTGATAAAGATGGTGAAATTGTTGCTGGAGAGAAGCTTGGAATGAGAGAAGATAGCATTTGGAAGCATCTCTGGAGACGGTTTCAAGAATCACCATTGTTGTATCCTGGCCTTCCGGAGTTGCTCAGGCGATCAAAACCTTCGGGAAAGCTTATTTTCGACAAAGAGCCTTGGCCTGATGAGAATATCAGTGAGGAAAAATCATTGCGACAGGAACTTTTAAATTTATCTTCAAAGAGCCCTGCAGAAGCCAGACAGAAAATTAAAGATTTGGAAGCCCGACACAATAAACGTCGCAATTGGGTATGGGCCGGAATTGGGCAGAGCCCTCTGGCAATAGCCTTAGAACATCTGGCTATGATGGCTGATGAAGTTGCACAAAGTATGGGGGGTGATTCTGTAAATACAATGTCATCTACATACATAGACAGAGCTTACAAAGCGGATCTATCTGCCATACTCGCACTGGCCAGCGTTAAGTCCTCTGAAGATAGTAAAGTGGTTGAAGTGGCTTTAAGAAGCATTTATTTACCCTGGCTGGATGATGCGGCGCTGCACTTCCAGAAATTAATAACAGTAAAACCTCTGCCGTCTGGGTGTGTTGAGCTGCCCGGAATAAACGCTGAAGTTGGGGAGTGTCTGTTATTTGCGGATGGTCTCCGATTTGATATTTCTCATCGATTAATTGTCTTGGCAGAGCAGCAACAATTAAAAGTCACATCAGATTGGCGCTGGGCATCCCTGCCAACAGTTACAGCCACAGCAAAGCCCGCCCTCTCGCCAGTAACCGATCAAATCATAGGAAAGCAATTAGGGGAAGAGTTCCGGCCAGTGACAAAAGAAGATAACAAGCCTTTAACAATCGACCGGTTTCGCAAGCTGCTCATCTCACAAGGGTATCAGGTTCTTGACCATGCTGAAACAGGAGATCCTTATCAGACTGATGCCCGTGCATGGACGGAATCTGGCGAGATTGACAAACTCGGTCATAAATTGCAAAGCAAACTTGCATCAAGGATATCCGAACAACTTGAACTGCTGACAGAAAGAATTAGAGAGTTGCTGGAAGCAGGCTGGAAGCAGGTTCGCGTTATAACGGACCATGGCTGGCTTCTGGTTCCTGGCAGTCTGCCTGCTGTGAAGCTATCCAAATGCCTTACTGAATGTCGATGGGCACGGTGTGCGGCGATTAAGGAAGCAGCAAAGGTCGTTATTCCTATGGCTCCATGGCATTGGAATTCTCATGAACATTTTGTCTATGGACCTGGGGTTAGCTGCTTCTCAAATGGTATTGAATACGCTCATGGCGGGTTGAGCTTACAGGAATGCCTCATTCCTGACTTGCGATTTAGTTTGAGCGATGCACCTGCGACAGTAACAGCAAAAATAAAAGAGATTCACTGGCATGGAATGCGATGTCGTGCTGTCATCGATCCCGGTGGAGCCAAAATCACTGCGGACCTGCGGACAAAACCGAATGACCCAACTTCAAGTGTAGCCGGGCCCAAGCCTGTTGATGCTTATGGACGCGCAAGTCTACTTGTAGAGGATGATGAGCTGGAAGGTACTATGGTTAGTCTGGTAATTATTGAGCCTTCTGGTTCCGTAATCGGGAAGCAGGGTACAACAATTGGAGGTGATGAATAATAATGGAACTTGATACTCTTGACCGTCTTGCCGCCTCTGCATTTGACGGATTCCTGGTACGAAAGGATCTGGTCCGAAAATACAGCCGACAATATCCAGTACCCACATATGTGGTTGAATTTTTGCTTGGGCGCTACTGTGCTACTGTTGATGAAAAAGAAATCGAGGAAGGCCTTGGGATTGTTGAAAGACAACTAAAGGACCGCACCGTCCGAACCGGGGAAGAGGAATTATTTAAGGCGTGGGCACGGGAAAAAAGATCAGTGAAGCTGATTGATATCATAAAAGCCAAACTCGACTCCAAGAACGATTGTTTTATCGCCGAGCTTCCGAGCCTGGGTTTGCGTGATGTACGTATCAATGACCAGCTTGTACATGATAATGAACGGATGCTCACCGATGGTTTTTATGCTGAGCTGAATTTGACTTACGATGGGGCAATAGCTCAAGAAAAAAGTGGAAGACCTTTTGCGATAGAAGGATTGAGGGCGATTCAACTTTCGAAGGCAGATGTTCTTTCCGTTTTGGATCGAGGCCGGAGTCAATTTACCACTGATGAATGGAAAAGACTTCTAACTCGTTCTGTTGGACTGGAACCGGAAACGCTTTCCGAGCGTGCCCGGATGGTGGCCCTACTTCGCATGGTTCCTTTTGTAGAAAACAATTTTAACATGGTAGAGCTCGGCCCAAGAGGAACCGGAAAGAGTCATATATACCAGCAAATTTCCCCTTATTCTCATTTAGTCTCAGGTGGTAAGGCTACAGTAGCAAAAATGTTTGTGAATATGGTGAATGGTCAGCGTGGGCTTGTTTGCCATTATGATGTGGTGTGTTTTGATGAAATCTCAGGAATATCTTTCGAAAAGAAAGATGGTATCAATATTATGAAAGGCTATATGGCCTCCGGTGAATTTTCCAGAGGTAAAGAACCCATTCGAGCTTTCGGTGGTATCGTAATGGTTGGAAATTTTGAGGTAGATGTTGAACAACAGCAGCGGATCGGACATTTACTCAGTCCCTTGCCCGTTGAAATGCGGAACGATACCGCATTCATGGACCGCATTCACTCGTATGCTCCTGGCTGGGATTTTCCAAAGCTAATCCCTGAAAATCTTACCAATCATTTTGGGTTTGTCAGCGATTTCTTGTCCGAATGTTGGAACAAACTTCGGCCTGGAAGCCGTCTGCCAGTATTACAGGGCCGCGTAAATTGGGGTGGAGCCCTCAGCGGACGAGATATCGAGGCTGTAAACAAAACAATAAGTGGCTTAATAAAACTTATTTTTCCTAATCCTGAAATGCCGATTCCTGATGAAGAATTGGAATCGATTGTGCGGATTGCGCTGGAAGCTCGCCGTCGTGTAAAAGAGCAGCAGAAGAGATGTCTAAAAACGGAATTTCGAAATACCCATTTTAGCTATTTCATGGGTGTGGATGGTGTGGAGCAATTTGTTTCCACCCCGGAGCTTCACAGCGATGAACTGATCGATGCCGATCCGCTTCCTCCAGGGCAGGTCTGGGCCATCAGTCCGGGCGGACAAGAAGCCTCTCCGGCGCTTTATCGAATCGAAGCAACGGTTGGTCCCGGAAATGGCGTAAGAATACTCAATACGCCGGCACCCCCCTCCTTCAGAGAAAGCGTTCGGTATGGGGAACAAAACCTGTATGTCAGAGCAAAGGAGCTTGTAGGGGATCGTGATCCTCGCAATCATGAATTCTCGGTACAATTACGTTCTATGGACATTGACAGCTCAGGGCAGGGGACCGGCCTGGCTGTACTTTTATCACTGTGCGGGGGATTGATTGAACGGAGTGTAAAAGGTGGACTTATTATTGTCGGTGCCTTAAACCTTGGCGGTTCTGTTGAGATGGTACCAAATCCGGTTGCCGTTGCAGAACTCGCTGTTGAGAAAGGTGCAGTCACTTTGTTGATGCCCATATCATCTCGAAAGCAACTATTCGAGCTATCCGACGAAATGGCAACCAAAGTCAGTATCGAGTTTTACGCCAATGCAATTGATGCATTTACAAAGGCCATAATGGACTAAAAGGAGGATTATGCCTAAATCCAGATTAGACACATTGAAAGGGTTTCTAAGGGTTTCTCCTGGTACTGTTTGGCATAGAGTAAATTTGCATATGCATGCATCAGGTCAAGACCCCGAGATGATTGTTGATGCCGCAATTAGGGCGGGTTTGACACTCATTGCTATCACAGACCATAACACATTTAAATTCGTTAAACCTATTCAGAATGCAGCCACAGAAAGGACAGATGGTAACCTACTTGTACTACCAGGTATAGAGATCACATTGGAGGAGGGTGCTCATATCATAGCAATTTTTGACACTGATTTCGATGAGACTAAACAAAACCACTTTCTCGGAATGCTAAAACTGCCTGTTGAGGGCTCCTCCAAAGATGCAGTTAGGGATAAAACTTGTTCAGAGGTTCTAACTGATATTACTGATGCCAAGGGTATAACGATTGTTCCCCATCCTTTTTCCAACGATATTGGGTTCTTGGATAAGGCAAGAAAAATATCAACCCAGATGACCTGGCTGGAATCCGGTAATATTGGATTAATCCAAATACATGACGATAAGGTAAGGTTTATTAGCTTTGACGATGATGGAAAATGGCAAAACAGATATGTCCTGAGCAGCGCACCTCCCTCAATAGTATCAACAACCGATTACTGTCTGGCACCTATTCCTCCTGGAGAAGCTAAAACTTTAGATGAAATTGAGAATGGGGCTGTTTGGCTTAAACTTGGAAGCAGGACTGTGCAGGGTTTGAGACAGGTCACTTGTGAACCGCGGACCTGTATATCAAAGGATTCTCCTTCTGATTTAAAAACCTATAAGCTGCTCGGCCTAACTATTGAAGGCGGGTTTTTTGATGGATTGGAGGTGGGTTTCTCGCCAGACTTTAGCTGCATTATCGGAGAAAACCATTCCGGCAAAACCGCGATATTTGATTTCATTAGTTTTGCACTGGGACGAGACCTGTCCGGCCTGAGTATTTCTGACCGTGAAGAAGAGCTTGACATTCTCCTCCGCCGGTTGAATGCCATACTCCAGCCAAACGGTAAGGTTGATTTATACCTCACCATGGATGGTCGCTCATACTGCGTCTCCAGAACTTTCATCCCCGAATTTGATAAAAAGACGGGAAAGGTAATAAGCATTCAGAGCCGTCCTGATCCTTTGTTATATAATTCCGATAAAGATGAGCTTATACCGGTAGATATGCAGGAAATATCGGTTTTACCGGAAATCTATACTCAGGGGCATGTCGGGATTTTAAGGAGAAGCGTGGTATCTCAGCTCTCTCTTATTGATGACTTGGCTGGACTTTCAGGGCATCGGAAAGAGAGAGGAGCTAAGGGAAAAACTTATGATAAATGCAGAAGCACTTGCGGATCAGTATGAGAAGACGGAAGAATTGGTTGGCACTGTCGGCAGCCTCAAACAACTTAAAAAGGATTTGAAGGATAATGAAAAACATCTGGTAGACACAGGAAATACTTTGTGGCAGGCTTCAGCATCGCTGATTAACAATGCCAAAAACAAGATTGAATTAATGGAAGAATCCGTCGGTGAAAAACAAAAAGCTGCCCTAAAGAAAAAATGGAAAATCAGCCGTTTAGATTTTGATGAAACCAAGGTGGCCTTGCATGATATGCTAAGGTCAATTTCTGGCGCAATTGATACATATAACCAATCGGTTGACTCTATAGTCCAACAATTGGAAGATTCTGTTAAAATACTGAAGAAAGAATGTTCACCGATTTTTGATGAATGGGATGAAAAATACGCCGCCCATAAAGTCTTAATCTCCAAGACATTACGAAATCAAGGTTTTGATTCCCCTGAACAGCTTCTTGATAAAGTTGAAAATTTAAGGACCAAAATCGACAAGATTGAGAGAGAGGACTTCCCCCGGCTTAATGGGATAATGGGTGAAATAGACACATTGACAAAAGTCAGAAATATCCTTTTGGGACAGCTCAAAACAACCTCTGAGATCATTGCACAAACCCGCAACTCAAAAATCGAAGAGCTGAACCAAACTGTCGGACCTGATATCACCATTAGCCTGGAAAACCCTGACCCGGAGGGCTTTATTGATATATTGAAAGAGGTCTGCACGGAAATTGCGTCTAAGGATCGAAGGATCCAGAGGCGTGATGAACAATTGGCCATAGTGGGCATTTTGGTCAAACCGTCTGAGCTTGTCGAGGCAATTTTAAACAAAGGTGTCTTTAAAAAACCTGACGGAAGAACCACAACATTAGTTGGGGCCTGTAACATCACACAGAATACACAGGAAGTCTTATGCACCATAAAAGGCGAATCCCGCGCTTTGCATAAGCTCCAGGTTTATGAACCTGAACCAGTCCCAAAGATAACGGTTCGTCGAGAAGGAACAGATAAATTCGCTGATTTACGGACGGAATTGTCTCCTGGCGAACAGAGTTCAACGATTCTGGCCCTGGCCCTTATGGCCAGGGATGTGCCTTTAATCATAGACCAGCCAGAGGATGAACTTGGCTATGGTTACATCGTAAACAAAATAGTCCCTAAGATCTTAGATGCCAAGAGGGAGCGCCAGGTTATTTTCATTTCACACAATGCCAATATTCCTGTTTTGGCAGATGCTGAGTATCTGGTCAAAATACGAAATGATCCTGTTGCCTCGCAATCAAAATGCACGATCGAAGAGTCTGGTACTTTTGCTGATATATCCATGTGCGATAAGTTGCTCGAACTTGAAGGTGGCGAGAGAGCTTTTCAGGTAAGGCAGTATCGTTATGCTGTTCCTCGAAGAGCCGGAATCTATTAAGGCTTTTTTACAACCAAGCAACAAGAAGGGTTAAGTTAAATGCTTGAAAAGGCAGAATATCTTGAAATTCATTCTAAATTCTATGACTACCTCTTAGGAACTTCATTCCCCCTGGAAGGCTACATACCATATGACGCTCATGGAATTCCACCTGGCATGGCTAAAGGTCCAGAATGGTTTCTCTTCGCTTCTCAAGCTAAGGAATTAGTTAACGAAATCCTAAATTCATCAAATCAGTTTTATTCACAAATAATCCGTCTTGGAGCATGGTCCGAGGTTTTAGAAGAGTATGCCAACCAGGAAAAGTTCAATATTGTTGTTGAAATAATTGAACCATTTGTATCGCATATCATTAATAGCGTCTATATGATCAAAGGAAGAATTGCCTTTGTTACCAGTAGCCTTCTTCATCATACCTCTTGCCTCTTCGATACAGAATGGAAAGATACTGATTTCAAGGGAAGTAAATTTTATTTTGTTCAAGTATATGGATATTTAAAGAAATTCAAGAAATACACTGGTTCTTCTTATAAAACTGAAAAGCTGCGGAACTGCCTTGATCAGATTGATGATGAAGCGTTTCGAGAAACAACAAAAGAATTTAGGGGCCGTTTCCAGCATATGATCCCACCGAATATTGAAGTTGGGCTTTCGGGATTTATTAATAGGATTGAAGATATGAACGGAAAAATATCATACGGAATTGGCGGACAAAAGCCTCTTTCCCTTAAAGACATAATGCCACAGTTAAAAGATCAGCATAAGAAATGTGTGGAAGCTTTTGGAGCTTTCTGGGATTTATTGCAGGAAATGTTCGATGTCTGGCAGCGGGAAAGGCCAAATTTATAAAATGCAAAATGCCAGAAAAGATTTAGACAGATTCAACACTCCAGAAGTCCTGCGAGTGGTATGGGAAACTTTCGCTACGCACGCCAGACAGCCGCAAGCGATGGATTCATCCAAGCATTTCAATCTTGAGGGAGAGGGATCCGTCTTCGATGTCGCCTTCGACAAATGTTCAGAGGCAGACTTAATTCCCAATGATGTTCGGAAATGGACTTATCCACCTTTCAAGCATATTGTTATGAAAGTCTATTATTCTGCACTCAACATGGGATTGTTGTTGCCGAGTAGACTTGATCAGGCCCTTGACTGGAGTGCACAAAGCGGTCCTTTCCATTTCACTGCAGATGGAGTGCGATATTTCTCTGAAGGTTTCATATCTATTGATGATCCGGGCCACCTTGGTGAGGTCCTTCAGGAACTGAAAAGAAGGATTCCAGCCATAGAGGATGGTCAGATTGAGCTGCTCCTTGAAGCTCAACGGTGTATCAAATCCGGATGCAACAGGGCCGGAATGGTTGTGATGGGTGTTGCCAGTGAAGATTCTTGTATAGCCCTTATGGATGCGATTCCCTTGAATTGCCAGGCTCCTGCATCCGGCTCTCCCCTGCAAGGTGACTGGGCCAATTGCTGTAATGTAACCCTGAATTTCACCCGAAGATGGAAGCCTGCCACCAGGATATTAGAAACCATCAAAAGGAATATCAGATCGGCTGGCCACGGCGAATCATGGTGGCCGTGGTGGAAAATGGTCCCCGGTTCCCTTCACTCAGTTGGGGAAGCTGTTAGGATAGCAAGAAATGCGGCCGCACACGATACTACCCGGAAATTTTCAAAAGCAGAGGTTGCACTACTGCTCAGCGCGATGCCGATTCAATTGGAGATGATCGCAAGTCTCACCAGTTTCCTGCAGAAGGTGCCTCCCAATTTGACACCTCTCCAGGTTTGATCTCAAACACCAATCATTTTAGATATTTTCTGGAAATCACAGCTCAATTCAAACCAACATAAGAGAATAACATTCCACTCCTAAGATAATCGTATAGGTTTTTCATCCCGGTAACAATATAGAACGAAGTATGGATTCTCATCATCTTAACATGATATTTTCATGGCCGATAAATGAAATTCTGGAGGTAAACGCTTCAGAAAAATATGATGGAGTTTTATTGCGTTCCTATAAAATACGGCCGAAAACGACTTTCATCCTTGGTCAGGGCATGGTTGACCGTCTCGATCAGCCTGTCTTTATCTTCGGGTAATTTGCCAGAGAGATTTAGATAATTGGTATAGTGGTCGCTGGTAAAAACGGTTGAAATGAACAGGTTCTCGATCAACAAACGTGTTTCCCGGAGAACCTGATGAGGGGATAAGAGTTGAAACCGACCCTTTTTGATCTGGTGCAGCAAAAGGGTGTTAATTTTGGGGACCAGAGTCCTCAACCGTATAAAATCGGGCTCGATCGCATTGATCGCCTCTGCCGTTTTTAAGGCATGCTCTGTCGACCGTTCGGTACCACCCAGACCGAGAATAACATATTCGCTGAGTTGCATTCCGGCTTGTTTGACGATTTGGCCGGCCTGGATTTGCTCCACAGTGTTGGTCCCCTTTTTTACCCTTTTCAGGATCGTGTCGTCACCACTTTCGAGCCCCACATGAATTCGGCTCAAACCGGACTCCTGAAGCAGCCTCATATCCGGCAACCCTTTTTTAACGATATATTGTGAAGATCCATATACCGTTATTCGCTGCAGTTGCGGGAATTTCATTTTGCTGTGGCGACATATGACGGCAAGATCTCTGGTGGGCATGGCAATTGTATTGCCGGCCGGGAAAAAGATCGACTGCACATTGGGGCCATAGCGATCAAAGGCTTCGTCGATATCTTCGCATATTTCCGGGACCGGTCGGACGCTAAACCGTGGACCCTTCTTGTAGACCATGCAAAAGCTGCACTTGTTGTGCGGGCAGCCTATAGTGGCCTGAATCAAAAGGCTGTCGGCTTCACTCGGCGGTCGGTATATGGGGCCTTCATAGCGCAAAATTAAACTCCATTGGGAATGAGAATACATCGCGTTGAGGAAAAATAACCATATGATATCGAATAAATGTTTTCAACCAGAAATATTTTTCTGGTATCACAGCCGAAACCAACCTTGCGATAAGAATAGTATCAAGAAAACCCCACAGGCGATGCATTTGCAGCCTTTGGTTAATGGATGGCCCGGGTTATATTCTTTCATCATAGGTTTCCTGGATGGTCTTTACCAGGCAGGTCAGGGTATGATTTACGGGAGTCGGGATTCCCAGTGCAATTCCTTCCCGAACGATAGCGCCGTTGATGAAGTCCACCTCGGTGACTCTCTGCTTTAAAACATCCTGAAGCATGGAAGCGATGTTTTCCGCCGTATCCCTGCAGACCTCCATGACCCGGGCTAAGGGGTCGGGATAAGGAAGCCGTATGTTTTTAGCATGAGCCACGGCAACCGCTTCTTTTACCGCATGTTCCATGACCCGGCGAGTTCCGTCTAACTCGGCCAGGCGCCCGTTTTTAAGCCGTGTAAGCGCGCTGAGAACATTGATCCCCACATTGATAATCAGTTTGCCCCAGATAAGATCCACCACATTTTTTACGGACCGGGTTTTAAACCCTGCCGTGTTAAATGCGGAAACAATTCTTTCCAAAGGGCTACCGGGGTCTTGTTCGGGCCCGATAAGGGTTTCTCCCTGTCCGGCATGTCTTATTTTCCCCGGCCCCAGAAGGGTGGACCCTTGCGCCGTAATCCCCCCGAATACTTTTTTCTTGCCGAATATCTCCTCTAATATCTCAAGGTTTCCCAGCCCGTTTTGCAACGTAACCACGAACGCTTCGGGACTCAGCCAGGGTTTGATCTTCTCCGCGGCTTGCCTTGTCGTATAAGACTTCACACAAATTAACACAACGTCAGGCTGCACGGAAATCTCGCCTGCTACCGCAGACACCTTTACCGTATATTCCCCGGTAACCCCCCGGACAACAATTCCCCGCTTGTTGATCTGCCGGGCTCTTTCCGGTAAATAATCCAAAAGCGTTACCTCATACCCCGCTCTCTTTAATCCGGCGGCAAACAAACATCCCATGGCTCCGGGGCCTACCACTAAAAAATGCATAGAACGACTCCTTTTGATACCTAAAACATGCATACAAATTAAAAGGATTCAATAAACATAATTATAGTATATAGTTAGCATTTGATCACTTGTTTTTCCGGTGCATCATATGGCCGAGTGCACAAATAAAAAAGTTTTTTAAATTTGTACCCTTCGGGTTTGCCCCTTTGACCGCATTTTCTGTGTTGCAGGGTGTTTGCAGTAGTTTACTACGGCTGCACACCCTGCGCCTTGAAAATGCGGCCAAATCGACAATTGCAGATTTTAGGTGATATACTAACGTTGTATAAAAAACAGGGCTGGCGCGGCACGCCCTCAAATTTTGCAACATTATACGAAACCAATTAACTGTTAACATAGAAAGTCAAACCGGTCAATTATTCACATGGGATTATGCAGGGCAAACGGGGTGTAAATCAAGACGGTTGTTTTTAAGATTGCCTGGCAATTTGATTTCATCAGGTTTCAGGTGTCAGGATGCAGACCGACACAATTTTTGATAGACCCCAAGATCCTCCACGTGCATATAGTTGCTGCTGGTCACCTCGTTTCTCCCTGAAACCTGACACCTGAAAAAAGGGCTTCAAAGCCACGATTTGCGAATAGACAAGGATCAGCGTTTTCCAACGGTCTTGATTTACACCCGGGTGAGCGGTTACCCATTTTTATGCGTCTTGACCATTTAACGACGTTTTGATATCCACATCATAAAATTTTTTGTTTTGAAAGGAATGCTGATGCTGATACCTGAGATACTGGCACGAAATGCTCGTATGTACGGCTCTGAAACTGCACTTATAGAAAGAGAGCCTGCAAAAAACAGTCGCAGGGAGATCACCTGGAAAGAGTTTGACGATCAGGCCAATCAGGTGGCCCAGGCTCTGATATCCAGGGGAATTACAAAAGGGGACCGGGTGGTCCATTTAATGACCAATTGTATCCAGTGGCTGCCCATCTATTTCGGGATACTGCGCACGGGCGCCTGGGCGGTTCCCCTTAATTTTCGATTTGTGGCAAAAACCATCCGGCGCTGTACCGAAACCGCCGAGGCAAAGGCCGTTATCTTTGGTCAGGAATTTATTGAGCGCATGAATTCCGTAAAGGAGCATTTGGACAAATTTGTAAAAACCTATATTTTTTTGGGTCCGGAGGAGCTCAGACCTGACTATGCCGAATCATATCAGAAAGTTCTTACGGATCACCCTCCTGTTGACCCTGAAATCACAATAAAGATTACGGATGAAGCGGCTCTTTACTTTACTTCCGGCACCACGGGCACACCCAAGGCAACCCTTTTGACTCATAGAAACCTTGAGTTTTCCTGCGTTATTGAAAATCTGCATCACCATCAGACCCACCGGGATAATTTCCTTTGTATTCCTCCCCTGTATCATACCGGAGCCAAGATGCACTGGTTCGGTAATTTCATTGTGGGGGCCCGGAGCGTTATCCTTAAAGGGATCGAACCCGGGTGGATCATGGAAGTTATTTCCGAAGAACAGGTAACCGTGGTCTGGCTTCTGGTTCCCTGGGCGCTGGATATCCTTTTTGCGATCCAAAGCGGAGAAATGAAGCTAAAAGATTACAATCTGGAGCAGTGGCGGTTGATGCACATCGGTGCCCAGCCCGTCCCTCCCAGCCTGATTAAGGAATGGAAAAAGGTTTTCCCCCATCATCAGTATGATACCAATTATGGTCTCACCGAATCTACCGGACCCGGATGTGTGCATCTGGGCATGGAAAACATGCACAAGGTCGGTTCCATCGGCTTGCCCGGTTTTGACTGGGAGATCAGGATTGTAGACAACCTGTTGAATCCCGTGGTTCCGGGAGAACCCGGCGAATTAATGGTCAAAGGACCCTGTGTTATGAAGGAGTATTACAGAAATCCGGAGGCTACCCGGGAAGTGTTAGTGGACGGCTGGCTGTTGACCGGCGACGTGGCCCGGCAGGACCCGGAGGGGTTTATCTGGCTGGTGGACCGGAAAAAAGATGTGATCATCACCGGGGGAGAAAACATTTATCCGGTGGAAATCGAAGACTTTCTTCAGGCCCATCCTAAAATTTACGATGTAGCGGTCATTGGCCTTTCCAGCCTCCGGCTGGGAGAGATCGCCACCGCCGTAATCCAGGTAAAGCCCGGACAGAAACTCACAAAGGAAGAAATCGATGAGTTTTGCCGGGCACTTCCCAGGTATAAAAGACCCCGCAGAATTATTTTCGATGAGGTTCCGCGGAATCCCACCGGAAAGATAGAAAAACCCAAGCTGAGAAAACGGTATGCCGGAATGTCCGAGAGCTTTAAAATATAATGAAATGGTGAAATAAAACCACGAATGAACACGAATATACACAAATTTAAAAATAACAGCACAATTTAAACAAGGTATTCCTTCAGAATAATTA
>CAYPIW010000062.1:0-28269 GCA_964410925.1 uncultured Desulfobacteraceae bacterium | reverse complement strand
AAATCGACCGGATTTTTAATGCACGCATCATAGATTTCTTGAGAAAAAGATAAACATATGGTTTTATTGTTTCGGTGAGCGGATTCTGTATCTGCTTTTCCCATAGAGTTAGAGACCACCTTGTCGGGAATGGTCTCTAACTCTATGAAATCATCAATAAAAAGTCTATGCAAACATTTCCTTTAATATCAACATGTCATGGGTTCCCGCCATGGAACCTCCTCTATGTTGCGCTTAACTAAAATCACGCTCCCCTAAATTCGTTATAATGAGATTTTACGTTCGATGCTAAAAATTAATATTGACTCCGCCTGAACAATGTATTACTATTACCAGTAATACTGGATACAGGAGGATAAGTAATGAGAGTAACTACAAAAGGTCAAGTCACAATTCCCCAGCAAATTCGCGAAAAATTGGGTATAACACCTGCCACAGAAGTCGATTTTGTCGAGGAAAAAGGTCGAGTATTTTTAGTGAAGCGAAAAGGAAAAAAAGCGGCGACCCATAAATTTGCTAAATTACGTGGTAGTGCAACTGTAAAAATGACGACAGATGAAATTATGGCCTTAACGAGGGCAGATAGATGAAGGGCCTCCTCGTAGATTCTAACATTATTTTAGATATTTTCCTCGATGATCCTAATTGGGCCGATTGGTCTGAATCTGCGTTAGCTAATTATAGCGTTTACACAGCGCTCTATATAAACTCGATAGTCTACACTGAGGTCTCTATTGGTTTCGAAAAGATAGAAGAGATGGAGGCAGCCCTTCATAAAGGCGGATTCCAAATGTTAGAAATCCCAAAAGAAGCTCTATTTCTGGCTGGGAAAGCTTATCTCAGGTACAGAGATGGTAGAGGAACAAAGAGATCTCCTTTACCCGATTTCTACATAGGAGCACAAGCTGCTGTACTTGGCTTGGATTTAATTACACGAGATGTAAACAGATACTGGACATATTTTCCAACAGTTAACCTGATCTGTCCTGAGAAAATATAAAGACGCATCATCGAACATCGGTCTGGACAAGGATGGATGAAAAATTGAAAGACAAAATGTGTCGTTCAATCAAAGGAAGGGGTGCTTTCCGAAGATTCAAGGATAATATTTTTAAATATGGCATTGAACAAAATTGGTTTCAATATCGCAGAGAAGCATTCAAACGTAAGGCTATAGATTGGTGTGAAGAAAACAACTTTCCATACACAGAGGAATGAAATATCTTGAACAGCGGCACAACTTTTCTGAATATAATGGAAAACCGCTAACAACGCCATGCTCGCGTCCAGCGAAGCCCGAATCTTTAGGAACCTAACGAAAGGTAGGTGAAATTCGATAACGTTACCCAGTGGGTGATCGCATAAGGCTCATGTAATAAGTCTTCTTGCAGGGCTTGCCCTGGCATTGAGCCGTATGAGTTGCCAAAGTCCCACCCGGTTAAAGCGTAGCCTGCAGGCCGGTAGCGAAATCCACAGGCAAATCCGGTTAGATTTTAGATTCAAAAGATAAAAGTGGACCCGTAAAGAGTGGAACAATCGGCTTTCACCGATAGAGTTAGACTTGAAAGAGAGCCAAGCAAAATGCCTATGTCAAAAAACGAATTGGAGGATCTGAAATATGCAAAAGAACTCTTAGAAAACCCCGGGCTGGCTGCAAGAATCACCGATGCATTGGGAACAGTTTTTGATAAAGGGTTTGATCTTCTGCCCGCCAAATGGTCAGAGATCGTTCATCAGACGACAAAAGAATCATTGCGCAAGGCATTGGAATTTGCGGTCATGACCATGGATGATCGGCCAAGGGTATCTTCCTGGAGTTTTTTGCACAAAATGCTTGCTGCAACTTCCGGTGCGGTAGGTGGCGCTTTTGGTCTTCCAGCGCTTGCAGCGGAGTTGCCTGTTTCAACTATCATCATATTCCGTTCCATTGCCGATATTGCACGGAGCGAAGGTGAAAAGATCAAAACCCTCGAAGCAAAATTAGCTTGCCTGGAGGTTTTTGCCCTTGGAGGAAAATCACCCAAAGATGATTCGACGGAGACCGGATATTTTGTAATGCGGGCTGCTTTTGCCCGAGAAGTTTCTGAAGCTGCCAAATACATAGCGAAAAAAGGGGTGACCGAGAAGGGTGCTCCAGCGATTGCAAGGTTTATTACCATAATTGCATCCCGTTATGGAGTAAATGTTTCTGAAAAAATTGCTGCACAGGCCGTTCCTCTGATTGGCGCAGCAGGAGGTGCATTGATAAACACGATTTTTATAGATCATTTTCAAGACATGGCCCGGGGGCACTTTATTATACGCAGGCTTGAGAGAGTTTATGGGCCTGACGAGGTTAAACGTCAATATGTAGAACTGTGATTAGTAAAGAGGGATATCCTATAAGCCATATGCGGTATTTGATATGAAGAAGCGACGTAAAAACGTAAAGACAAAAAAGCCACTCCCTGAACAGGATCACTATTTAATCCGCATAAAAAAGGGGGAACGGCTGTATAAATTTTTTTATTTTCGTCCCATGGCCGGGCGTTTTTATCATTTTGAATATCGAATTTTGACAAAAGAAAATATCCATGGAATGCTGGAAATGGTCAGCTATAATTTCAAAATCGAAAATGGTGTCCCGCAAAAAAGCTCAATTATGAAAGTTCCCAAAATTTCAAAAGAACAATTGGAAGAAATTGTACAAAATGTTAGGATGAAAACCAATACCGGTCCTGATGAGTTTGAGGAATTGGATCTTTCCGGGTTTTCAACAATCGATGAGCAAATCCAATTTCTAAAATGCCGGGATAGGGTAGATACAATGTATATTATGTAAAAAAATCATTATTGGATCCATTGGAAATGGAGTGTGTTATGAAAGAATTCACCCACCTCGATAAAGAGGGGCGTGTTCGGATGGTGGATGTGTCCGGTAAGGAACCGACCCTGCGTGTTGCAGTGGCCCAGGGGGTTGTTTCCATGAGTCAGGAACCATTTGAAAAGATAGTCAATCAGACGGCAAAAAAAGGAAATGTTTTAGAGACGGCAAGAATCGCCGGTATCATGGCCGCAAAAAAGACTTCGGATTTTATTCCCATGTGTCATCCGTTAAATATAACCCATATTGCCGTGGATTTTTTTCCGGATAAAGCGAAGAATTCCATCAGAATCCAAGCCGCTGTTCGTGCGATGGATCAGACCGGTGTTGAAATGGAAGCTTTGACCGCCGTTTCTGTTGCCGGACTGACCCTGTATGATATGTGCAAGTCTTATGATCGTACCATGACCATCTCTGATATATGCCTTCTTGAAAAATCAGGAGGAAAAAGCGGGTTATTTGTAAGAAATGGGGGTTAGCAATCCATAATCAGCGAGGTGAGTGATGTCGAAATATACTATGGCCGGTCTGACGTCGTGGCTCTTTAGCGGATTGATACTACTTTTTCAAGCCATATCTTCAGTAATGGGCACGGAAGAAACTATGGCTTTTAAGAGCTTATCTCTTGTCAGTGTTTTTGGCCAGGAACATTTTAAGTGGATTGACAGCATTTCATGGGCCGGTATTCAAAATGCAATGAGTTTTCTTGTTACCATGCCGTTATTTATTCTGTTGTTTTGTATCGGCATCTTATTCTTTTTAATACATATGGCTACAAATAGACTATAACTGATGGCTTCGTAAAAAGTCCAACTTCTGCGTTGTGTTGCATTCCTCGTCACTGCAACGTACTCCAGGTACGTCTCATTCCTCGGATTTTGCGCGCCTTGAATTTGGAGCTTTTTACTTTACCATCAAAATCTGACTTTTTACGAGGCCGTCATAAATGAATTCTTAGGTTACTAAAATGTTTCGAAAATTTTATACCGCTGTTGGCAGGAGCAAAACCAAATGGGGCCAAGCGCCTAAGTTCATTATTGCGATAGCGGTGTTCTTTTCTCTTCTGTTCACAGGATGCGCCCTCTTTAAAAAAGAAGCGCCAAAGGTCATGGAAACCGGACTGGTAAGAATAGCTTCGCCGGACTATCCTGAATTTTTTGATGATATGGACTATGACGGTTTGGAGCATGGCATTCTGCAAAGCATGTTGTATCTCAATAAAATTCCGGCTGACAGAAAATTCAGGTTCGGCGAAGACGTCTTTGCTGCCGCCCACATGATAAGATCTATGGAACACTTTCTGAATTTTATTCAAACCAAACCGTCAATACAGGATCTGAGAAAATATATTCATTCTAACTTCCTGGTGTATAGGTCTGCAGGCAGCAGCAACCCGGGAAAGGTTTTTTTTACAGGATATTACGAACCTTCTTTAGAAGGAAGCGCGGAACAAAGCACTGAGTACCAGTTCCCGATTTATACCCGCCCCCAAGACCTTACTACAATCAATCTTTCCTTGTTTCTGCCGGAATTTAAAGGCAAAAAAATCATTGGCAGATATACCGGCCAAGCCGTTGTGCCCTATTATGACCGCAACGACATAGATTATAAGAGGGTGCTTGAGGGGAAGACCCCGGAGATTGCCTGGCTTAAAGACCGAATTGACATCTTCTTTTTGCACATCCAGGGTTCCGGAAAAATTAATCTTAATAACAATGAGACCCTTCACGTCCATTATCATACCACAAACGGCCGTCCGTATCGGAGCATCGGCAAGCTGCTGATCGATACCGGCAAAATACCTCAAGAGGAAATGTCTATGCAAAAGATTCGTGCGTATTTGCAAGATCATCCCGAAGAGGTTGAAACCATTTTGAATTATAACCCAAGTTATGTATTTTTTAAAATTGAAGAAGACGGTCCCCTCGGTTACCTGGAAGTTAAATTGACGCCGGGCCGATCAATTGCTCTGGACCGGCGTTTGTTTCCTCGAGCCGGACTGGCCTTTATCCAAACCCAAAAGCCCTTAATAAATGGTAGCGGGAAAATTTACGAATGGTCGGAGTTTTCTCGATTTGTTCTGAATCAGGACACCGGCGGGGCAATCAATGGGCCTGGTCGGGCGGATTTGTTCTGGGGTGATGGAACCTATGCGGAAATAGCCGCCGGTCATATGCAGCACCACGGCTCCCTCTATTTTCTTGTCCTAAAACCGGATCTTCCTTAATAGTTGGTATCGGCATTTTCACAATAAAATTCAGTTTCAAAGACAGGACCTCGGGTGTGAATCACGGCTGTTGGCAATAAAAAAACATGTTCGTCTGCGCTACGTATTTAGCTTTGGGGAAGAGGTGTCAGGTTTCAGGTGTCAGTGTTCAGGTCTGGCGATTCCTGACACCTTACGATTGAACTCAATAACCAACAATCTTGATTTACACCCGAGATTCCGGGCAAGTCCATTTGGTGCATTAATCCGGGTGAGTTGTTCTTGACTCTTTTTCATAAAACCATTACCTATTGATATCTTATTAGCTTCGATTAACTTTTTTATACCATTTAGGAGTTGCATATGTTTGGCATTGGCATGCCGGAAATGCTATTGATTCTGGCAATTGCACTGATTGTAATTGGACCCAAAAAACTTCCGGATCTTGCAAAATCTTTGGGACGGGCTTTTGCAGAATTCAGGCGAGCGACATCCGAACTAAAAGAAACTTTTGAAATTGATGATGAATTAAAAGAAGTTAAAACAACCTTTGATCATGTGGGCAAAGAGGTTAAGGAGGCTATGGATGTAAACGTGGATACCGGAACCGGAGATCAAAACGTTTCTGAGGATTTTGATAAAGAAAAAATGAAAAACAAATCGGAAAAAAAAGATTCAGAAAGTCCGGCAAGTGATGGATGAACAAGAAAAAATCCCGTTTACCGAACACCTGGAAGAGCTCAGAAAACGTCTAATTGTTTGTTTCATAGCCGTGGGTGTGGGTTTTGTTTTGTCCTACGGCTTTAAAGAAAAATTGTTTCAAATTCTAACTCGTCCTCTGATACGCGTCATGCAAACCGGCGACAAGCTTATCTTCACTGGTCTTCCCGAAGCGTTCTTTACTTACTTGAAAGTCGCATTTCTTTCGGGCATCATTCTGGCCGCTCCGGTAATTTTCTATGAGTTCTGGATGTTTGTCGCCCCCGGACTCTATGATAAAGAAAAACGGCTCATGGTCCCCGTAGTGGTTTTATCTACGGTTTTCTTTGTTGGCGGTGCATTTTTCGGTTATTTTATTGTATTTCCTTACGGTTTTAAGTTTTTCCTGGGATTTGCCTCTGAAACAATACGTCCTCTTCCCTCCATGCGGGAGTATTTGGGTTTTGCCGCAAAATTGTTACTTGCTTTTGGACTTGTTTTTGAACTTCCCTTGATTATTACTTTCCTTGCCAGATTGGGTATGGTTTCCGTAAGCTTTTTAAAAAAGAACAGAAAGTATGCGCTGTTGTTATTCTTTATCGGTGGAGCTATCTTAACGCCTCCGGATGTTGTGACGCAGATCATGATGGCGTTGCCCTTGATATTGCTTTATGAAATAAGTATTGTCGGCGCCAGAATTTTCGGAAAGAAGAACTCTGAAAAGGAAAATGATAACAACGATAAATAGAAAATTAAAATACTATCATTTCAATCCCACAAAATGAAATGTTTTTTTAAACCTCTTTTTATCGTTGACAGAGTTGCATCCGGTTGATAAATAATTTCGGGTCTATTAACTTAATTAATAAATATAAAGGAGGGTAAAGGTGTTTATGAATAAAAGGTGTCTCGTAACATTGGTACTTGTTGTAATCGCTACGCTGTTTGTTGTGGCCGGAATTTATGCCGGAACCCAGGTACAAGATGAAATCAAAATGGAAAATAAGGCGTATGCCAAACATACCAAGTCCATAGTAACATTTTCCCACCTCAAGCATTCAAAGGAATACGTGGAGCAAAATCCTGACCTTTACAAATCCGGCTGCGGAGAGTGTCACCACGATAAGGATAATAAACCGCTGACCAATCTCAAAGAAGGCGACGATGTGCAGAACTGCATCGAGTGCCATAAAAAACCCGGGAATATGACAGGAAAGGAAGCAAAAGATCTGTCAAAGGAACAAAAACGCGAATACCACGCCAATGCCATTCATGATAATTGCAAGGGCTGTCACAAACTTTTTAACAAAAACAAGAACTTAAAATTAAAAGATCCGGGTGTGGCGCCAGTAACGTGTAAACAGTGCCATCCTGAGGAGAAAAAATAAAGGGATCAAAGATTTTACCATATAGGAATATTTAAAATAGGGCGATTGTCAGTTATCAGATGACGGCCCTATTTTTTTGATTTTTTGTAGGCCATAGCATTACGAACCATGGCTTCGGCCCAGGAAGGCGTGCCCAGGGCATGTATGTGGGTATAGGTGGCCAGAACGTTTTTATAGCAGACGCCGTCACGATGATGAATAAAACCTGCCCCTCTTTTCATGGTAAAGGCCAGATCGGTGTCCGTCCCCCGCCATTTTAAAACGCGCGAATAGTGAAACTCATGTCCTTTAAGCTGGGTGCCGATTTTAAAATACGGATTGGAATGTTCCACCCCTACCACCGTGTATCCGTGTCCCTGAGGCTTTTTTGAAAATCCGAAGACAACCGGCAGCACCCCGGCCATGGGAAATGACGTTTCATCCAGAACCAGTTCTTCTCCAAGGTACATCAGACCGCCGCATTCAGCATATATGGGAAGGCCTTGATTTGCCAAAGACTTTAATTGTTCTCTGAATGTTGCGTTTTGTGCCAGTTGTTGGGCATGGGTTTCAGGAAATCCGCCGCCGATATAAAGGGCATCTATGGGGGGTATCGTATCACTGGTCAACGGGCTTATAACTATGGTTTTCGCACCCGCGGCTTCAAGAGCTTCAATATTTTCCGGATAGTAAAATTGAAAAGCCGAGTCCCTGATAATACCAATTCTTGGCCGCGGCTTCGGGTCTGAATGACGCAAAGATTCCGCTTCAGCAAGAATACGTTCTTGAAGTGCAGCGGAAACAGGGAGTTCGCCGGCATTGCCGGCAACCGAGGCCAGGGCTTCAAGATCAAGATACCGGACGGCGAGTTGAGATGCCACTTGGATGGAATCCTTTGCCCAGCCGTGTTCGGGTGTGGGTAACAGGCCCATATGCCGTTCAGGAAAATTTTGCCAGTCGAGCTTTGGAACCGCACCGAGTACGGGAATGTCACAATAGTATTCAATATTTTTTCGGAGAACTTTTTCATGCCTGGGTCCGGCAACACGATTTAAAATAACCCCTTTAATCCGGGTTTCCGGATCGAATGTCAGACATCCAAGCACGGCCGCGGCCATGGTTCGGGTCGACTTCGTACAATCAATGCAAAGGATCACCGGGGTATTAAGCAATTTCGCCAGTTCCGCGGTACTGGTGCTCCCCTGGATATCTATCCCGTCGTAAAGACCCCGGTTTCCCTCTATAACTGCGATATCGCCTTTGGTGGAATGTAAGAAAAAGGATTCAAGGATAAGCTCTTTCTGGGTCAGGAAGGTGTCGAGATTGTAGCAGGGCTGGCCGGCCGCAAGGGCAAGCCAGCCCGCATCAATATAATCAGGACCTTTTTTAAACGGTGTTATCTTTCTGCCGAAGGATTTCCATGCTGCAGTAATACCGATCGACAGTATGGTCTTACCCGATCCTCCCCGCAGGGCCGCAATTAAAATCCTGGGAAAATCCATAGGTTCCTGCTGCAAAGGAGGTTTTGAATTTGAAATATTTTCCGAATCGGTATTTTAATACAAAAAATATTTCTGTTAATCTTCGTGCTCGCTATGTGCTTGCTTGCCGGTACCTTTAAGCCCGTACATTGAGGTGCTTCCGCTGGACCAGTACTCAAGAACTTGCTCTTGTACCATTTGGGTAATCAGCTTTTTGGCCACTCTGGGTTTTTCATCGAGTATTTTCGCAAGATCGTTAAAATAAAATTTGGATTTGGTTTTTTGCTTCTTGGTGAGCTCTTGTACAATTTTTTGTTTTGCTTCTTCGTAATCCATTTTGTTTGCCTCTTTTCTTCATAGTGCAGGGGGAGCACGTGTTGCACCCCCTGCGGTATATTAGCGCTTAGAACTTAAACTGTGAGGTCTGGCGCCAGGTAAAATAAGCCGGATCACGGAAATCATCGATGAGATGATGGGTAAATTCAAGGTCACATTTCTCAAAGAATCTTTCCCATCCGATCCGTTCCGCCCATTCGCCCAGACGTTCATACTTGTTGGCGTCTTTGGCATAGGCTTCTACAATTTTTTTGATAGTAGCCGTCATCGTGGGCCAGCGAGGCATTTCGTTGGGGATAAAGGCAACAACAACCTTGGAAAACTTTGGAGCGCTGATCCGGTTGGAGACTTTTCCGCCTGCCATGAGCACAATTCCGTCGCCCACATCATCTGCCAGGGGCATGGAGGGACACATGGTATAGCAGTTCCCGCAGAACATACACCTGGGCTCGTTTACGGAAACACTTTTTACCTCTTTTCCATCCGGCAGTGTCACCTTGGACGGTTTGATGGCAGCCGTAGGACAGGCAGCGATTGCCAGCGGGATTTCGCACATTTTGTCTATATATTCATGGTCTATCATCGGCGGCTTTCGGTGATAGCCCAGAATGGCGATATCCGAGCAATGGACAGCCCCGCACATGTTCAGACAGCAGGCCATGGAAACCCGAAGCTGGGCAGGCAGGCGCATATTGGTGAAATCATCAAAAAGCACATCCAGGGTAGCTTTAACCGTACCGGATGCGTCCGTTGCCGGTGTGTGACAGTGAATCCATCCCTGGGTATGAACGATGTTGGTAACTCCGGCGCCGGTGCCTCCGATGGGGAATTTGTAACAGCCCCCAGGCTGCTTGCGGCTCAAAAGATCCTTCTTTAACGGTTCTACCTTTTCCTTGCTGTCCACCATGAATTCAATGTTGTTACGAGTGGTGAACCTGAGATGTCCGTCACAATGCTTGTCCGCAATTTCGCAGATCTCACGAATATGGGATACGCTCATGAGACGGCACCCGCCGCATCTTACGGTGTACACTTCGTCGCCGGATTCCGCCACATGAACCAGAACGCCGGGCTCCAGAATTTCATGATACAGCCATTTACCCTTATTTTTTTTGATTACCGGAGGGTAAAATTCTTCATAATGTCTTGGTCCGATGTCGGTGATTCTGTTTTCCATCGGTTTTTCAGGATTGTAACCTGATGATATAAATGCCATAGTCATTACCCCCTATCTTTGATGGAATTTTCTGAATTCGTTAATATCACGATCAAATCCGCCTTCAACTTCATCTTCTTTCCAGAAAATATACGGATTCGTACGCGGTTCCTGGACCATTCGCGGATCCGGTTTAAAACCCGTGACTTCAAGCAGTTTCTGGAAGCCCTGGCGCTTCATGAGTTCGCCCAGTCTTTCACGGTTTTTTCCTTCTTCCATCCACCAGTCCCAGATGGGCTCGATAACGGTCTCTTTGATTTCTTCATAAGGATCTTCCACCTTAATAAACGGAACCAAAAGCGATCCCATTTGTGCGCCGTCAAGAATCGGGGCCTTTGCACCGGCAAAGATGGAACAGCCCCGGTCATCGCCGATTCTCAATGCTCTAGGCATGACGTTGAGGCAGTGCATGCATCGGGTACACTCAGGCGTGTTAATTTTCAGCTTACCATCTTCATATTTCATGCAGCCGGTAGGACAAAGATTGATCACCTCTTTCTGGATGTCAAACGGACCCCAGTCACGTCCGGCATGAGCCCCGCCGTTGGGAGGAATTTCACCGCCCACATAGGCCTTAACCGCTTCCTGATCTATTTTGATATCATCACGCCAGGTGCCGACGAACGACAGGTCCGCCCGTGCGATGGATGCAACGCAGCAGTTGGGGCACCCGTCGAATTTAAATTTAAACTTATAGGGAAATGCCGGCCGGTGAAGCTCATCCTGGTATTCATTGGTGAGATCATGGCAGATATGCTGGGTATCAAAGCAAGACCATTCACAGCGAGCCTGGCCGATGCAGTCGGAAGGTGTCCTCAGGTTTGACCCGGAACCGCCCAGATCCTGATTCAGATTATGTCCCAATTCCCAAAAGACCTCTTCAAGCTGAGGGGTAGTGGTGCCCAGGAAGATAATATCTCCTGTTGAACCATGCATGTTGGTAAGGCCGCTGCCCCGTCGCTCCCAGAGATCGCAAATCTCTTCAAGGTATTTGGTGGTATAAAATTTGCCGGCAGGCTGGGACACGCGCATGGTGTGAAAATGGGCAACGCCGGGAAACATTTGGGGCTGGTCGCAGTACCTTCCGATGACACCGCCACCATAACCGAATACCCCCACGATGCCGCCGTGTTTCCAGTGGGTCCGGCCGTGCTTGTAGGAAAGTTCCAGACACCCCAAAAGATCGTCACAACAATCCTGGGGAATCTGGTATTCAATGTTTCTTTCATTCTTTGCCCTTGATTCAGCCTCCCGCTTAATGTCGGTCACAAAACTTGGCCATGGACCGGTTTCCAGCTGATCCAACAAAGGGGTTTCATGTTTTGCCATTGTATTACCTCCATTCTAAATTCAAAATTAACCAACTTGACTAAAAAGAAAATTCACCGTCCCCCTGCAGGGGCAGTAAAAGTCACCTCCTCTCATGATTCGTTTATTTTTTTAAGTTTTATCGTTAACTGTCTTTTCAAAAAACCTTCAGCGTTCAAGGAACCAAATAAAGCCTATAGAATTAATATTGGTCCTTGTCAATAAAAAACCATGGTTTCACAAGGTTAAAAAAAAAATATTCGGAAACTGCCGCAGTACTTTTTTTGATCTGCCTCTCTTTAAAAAAAACATAATAAATTTTATTGGTTTTATATATATTCGTTGTAATCCTGAATGGCATGATACAGATCCTCAACATGCTGTTTAAGGTGCTGTTTGATCACAGGAACCTCCAAAGACTGTGAATGATATGCCTGGACAATGGAGCGGTTCAAATCGAGGAACTCTGCCCGACTGCACGATAAAAGATGGTGACGGAAACAAGATACCAGAGGTTTGGAAAACGGGCGGATCTGTGGTTTTAAAGCCAGTCCTTCAAAAAAGCCTTTCAGGGTTCCTTTAATCGCAGTATCATCAGACCATACGATTTTTCCGACACCGTCCAGACGGTCCAGGCGCATTCTGATGGCAAGATTTAAAAAAAACACCAGCAATGCTTCCAGTATCCGTTCGGCATCCGAATGTTCATCGTCACTCTTGATGGTGTTTTCAAACAGGGGTCTGTACTGCCTCACGGTAATGAGTTTTAAATCGATCCTGTTGTTCTGAAATTTTAGGACAAAATCTCCGGCCGCATGATGCCAGGAGAATATGTGCTCAAAGGTTTTGACATTGTAGTAACGGATCAGTATGCTTGCGGCGTGTCGATAAACGTTTGTGGCTTGATCGTCGGTAAGGAAATAGTTGCCATGCTCATGATCCCAGACTAAAATTTTATGTTTTTCATCTGCCGGATCAAGGGAAATGTGAAATTCATTATATCCCTGGAACCACTCTCCTAAAAACATTCCGATTTCATTATCTGGAATAGACACAGGACCCTGCTCGAAAACTTTGGGCAGAAATGAAAACGGAAAATCCTCATTGAGCTGTTTTAACAGGCAATATTCTCTTTGAATACAATTTTTGCCGGAATCGGAGATTGCTACATTCAAGACAAAGGCAATGGCTGTCCCATGTAAGATCGTTTCGATCCGGGCCGGATGATAAAATTCACCGTGTTTTTCGAGAAAAATTCTTATCTTTTCGATTTCCCGGGATGTCACCTCTCGATGGATTTGTTGTGACACCGCACGGGTAATGATTTCGAATCCGTTTTGTTCCAGGAAATATCGAGCGGCGGTAAAATAATCTCCAATGCTCATACAAATCCCGGAATCATCGGGGTGCTGATGTCTGTTCATGGGAAGAAGGGCAGTCCATATCCGGCTGTCTTTTTGAACCGGATTTTTTCTGTGAGACAAAAAATACTTGAATTGGGGGTTGTCAGGCATGGTTTGGGTTTTGGTCATTCAAAATACGATACCTTAACCGAATTCTTTGCGAATGGCCCGGATCTCTTTTAATAGTTCAGGAGAGACATCATAACCCAGTTCAACCGCTTTATCCACATGTTTTATCGCCAGACCATATTTCTTCTTTTCGAGATAGACAATGGCCAGATTGTTGTGAGCGACGGCAAAGGCCGGCTCGAGTTCCAACGCCTTGAGGTTAGTTTCGATACACTCATCAATTAACCCCTTCATTAAGTAAGCATTGGCCAGTGTGGCATACGCCTGCAAGAAGTTAGGGTTCCAGCGTATGGCTTTTTGAAGCGACCGGATGGCGTCATCAATTTCCCCTTTTTGCAGATGCACAAATCCGATGTTTCCGTGGCCTTCGGCAAATCCTGCCCGAGCCTTGATCGCCCGCTGGTTGTAAGCCATACAGCCGTCAAGATCATCCCGGAGCAGGCAGAGTCCTCCGAGTTGCACATATGCTTCAGCCAGGTTCGGGCTGCAATCGATAGCGGCGAAAAGCTCTTTTTCAGCTTCATCATATTTTTTGAGCCCCAGGAGAGCGACCGCGAGATTGTAATGGGATACTCCGCAATCCGGATTGCCAGCGATGGCCATCTGCTGGCGAGCGATATATTCTCCAACGTTTTTTGCTTTTGTCATGATTTATCCTTTAAATAGATTTTATTTTATGTTAACCGGCTGATGAAACCGCTTGATAATTATAAAATTTAAAACAGATCGGTTGTGGGCTAGTATGTCAGCCATTTTGGGTTGTCAAGAAAAAAACAGGTCGAAACGGTTCACAAGACTATTGACAGAGCATAAGCATTATAATATAGAAGTTGCTCTTAATTGAGTGTTAAAAAAAGAGAACTTTTTACTAATAATTAGAAATTTATCAACAGGAGGTGCTCATGGCGGATTTTTATATTAATGTTTTTTTGGACGACGAGAAAACCAAAATAATTAAAGATGCGGGTTTGGCCGACCAGATTACCGAAATAAACGGTAAAAAGGCGATTCAGGTGGGCATGACCAAAAAGGAACAAAAGAAACTTATTAAAGGCTTTACGGATTTAGCCTTCGATGATTCCAATGCATGTGTTCTTCCGGAAGCCGGTGAGAAGATCTTATTGAATATTATTTCGCAAACACAGACGCTTGACTGTATGAAGGTGGCAATTATAAAACTTTATAATCCGCTTGCCGGACGGGGTATATCCGGAAGAGGCTCATCGGGCCGATAGTGTTTCCCTAGTACAACTCGCTATAATCGAGACCTTTGAAAACGTTCGATTTTGTTACCGTTATTCGAATCGGATCAAAAATCGTAACGAAAGCGATGTTTTTCAAGGGTCTCGTATCCAACACATTCTCAATTCCTTCTTCCCATTCCCGTTGCAACATCGGTCCTGAGCCGCACCATTTTTTTTCGAAAAATTTCGGATCGTCTTACTATGCTGTTTCCAGAGATCACCTATTTTTCCCTTGACATAACCTCTCACTTTATTTACTTTTTCCGTATACACCGGTATGGACTATACGATGTTATTACCGGCAACAACACTTTCTGCTAAAAGGAGGAATTTATGCTCGCAGGATGTTTCACGGCAATTGTTACACCATTTAAAAATGATACCGTCGACTATGAAGGTCTTGAAAAGCTCTCGGAGTTCCAGATAAAAAACGGAATAACCGGGATACTGGCTGTAGGCACGACCGGCGAGAGTCCTGTTTTGAGCTGGGATGAACATAACCGGGTTATTGAAATCGTTGCAAAAAAATCAAAAAATAAATGTCTATGCATTGCAGGGGCAGGGAGTAACAACACCAAAGAGTCGCTGCAAGGAACAAAGCATGCGGTTGCGGTGGGTGCTGATGCAGTTTTGCTGGTAGATCCTTACTATAACGGCCCCAGTTCCCTTGAAATACGCCGGGAGTACATTGCCCCCGTTGCCCAAGCGGCTCCGGATATTGAGATTATTCCTTATGTAATTCCCGGAAGAACCGGAGCGCAGCTTTTACCCGAGGACATTGCCATCCTTAATCAGACCTATAAAAATGTTAATACGGTCAAAGAAGCTACGGCTAATATTGAAAATATGCGCAGCACAAGAAAGTGTTGCGGACCTGATTTTACCATACTTTCCGGTGATGATGGAATGACCTTTAAAATGATGCTTGACCCGCAGATCAAGGCGTCCGGCGTTATTTCGGTTGCCTCAAATGTTGCTCCCGGTCCCATCACTGAAATGGTCCGACTGCTCGAACAGGGTAAGGAGCAAGACGCCCAAAAGCTGTTGACGGCGCTGGAACCCCTTTTTGGCCTGGTTACGGTTAAGACTATGGAGAAAACACCTTACGGAGAGGTGGTATGCCGGGCCAGAAACCCGCTGGCTTTCAAAACGTTGATGTCCATACTGGGCATGCCCTCCGGCGGGTGCAGACAACCTCTTGGGAAAATGACACGGAACGGACTTGAAAAGGTTCTTTCGGCTGCACGCAAAGTACAGGCAGAAACTCCCGAAATATTAGAACCGGTCGCCGAATTTTTCAATGTTGATATTGCACAGCGTTTAAACAATCCTTCGAGTTGGGACGGCCTTTTTTACAAGGAATATTAATGTAACGTAGTTTGATGCCGGATACGGGTATGTCAATCATAGGGTATCCGGCATCAACGTTTTTCTTCAATCCGTTGAACTTTCTTTGACCTTAGAACTTCCTTCTTTAAAAAGAACATCTTTTAACCATTTAAGACCAAATTTCAGCAGGGCTATCTCATCTTCCCTGATCTTTTTAATGGTTTCATCGTCGATAGGATACCGTTTCAAAAATGAGCTTTCAAAAACAAACTGCTTAAATTTATCGATATTGTAACTGACTAAAAAAAACATCTTCTTGCTCTCTTCAATAAGCTTGAGATTCGGAGGAAAAGATCTTTTCCTTACTACAAGATCAGTCCATCCGGCATTAATTTCATCATGGATATCAACGCCCTGATTTTTTCGCCATTCCCGAACCGTCCATTCTTTCTTTTCTTCAAAACCTAAACAGTGCGGTTCATTAACAAAAAAATAGAACCCCTCATCATCAACACCCTGCCTGTGACTCAGCGATGCAACGCCTAAAGGATAATACCGGCACGTCGTGGGTCTGTCTTCATAGATGATACACCCGTTATCGGTTACAAATGGGCATGATTTTAAATCATCGTCCATCATCCTCAGAGTAACCATGGGAAGATCTGTCTTTTCCAAAAGACGGGGAACCGTGTACATTGCTAAAAATTCATCTGAAGAAAGCTGCAAACGGTTTTTAAGCCTGATAATGTCATAGGGAGTTAATGCGATATTAATATCTCTACAGCACTTGGTAAAACATTTCACACCTTTATGACATTCAAACTTGAATTTACTTTCCAAATTAAGCCTGACCGGTTTGATATCGGCCATTTTCTCTGATAGGGTCATATTGATTTTCCTTTCCATTTTGTAGGGATGAAATTATGTTTCAGGCTCTAATATCCAAAACGTACAATGTCAACCTGTGAGAATAATACACAGCAAATCTAATTTTGCCTTTAATATTTAATCCCTTCTGTTGCTGTTGACCAATTTTGATAAGGCGTTTTGGTAAAGTGTTTTGTGGAAATCAGTATCGTTTTAACCATTAATAATTCCATTACTTCTTGTTTGGCTGTCCGCAGGATTATACCCCCTTGGGATGCAATTTCTTTTTTCAGAAAATGCGTCACTTCATTTTTTTAACATGTTGCGCCCACGCGGAACCCTTGTTTTTCCCAGAGTAAAACTTCTTGCTGCTGACTGACCGAACATCCTCTATGGAGAAAAATGACGCAGGGTTATACTGTTTCACGACATCAATCACTTCTGATAGGTTTTTTCGTCTTATAATTGTAAAAACGATCCTGACCCTGCCGGTTAATCCTGATGCGCCCACAACCGTCACCCCATAATCATTGGCGCGAAGATAGTTCACCAGGGAAGTGGCATCTTTCTCTGTGATGATCCTTAAAGCCACATAGCCGACAGCCAGTTTTGACTCAATGAAAATACCCACGATGTTTCCCGTGGCAAATCCACCTGCATAAGCGATATACATTATGACATTGGTCATGTTCTGCATGATCTGGGTGATGGCAATAAGCCAGATGAGAACTTCAAAAAAACCGCAGGCAGCGGAATAAAAGCTCATGCCTTTCGAAACATATATGATTCTTATGGTGCCAATAGACACATCAATAATCCGAAGGCCGAATATGAGCATCGGCAGGATTATCCATATAAATACAGCGTTCGTTTGCAATGTCTGAAAATCCAAAATCAAAAATTGAATGGATAAGAACTCGCTTTTTTAGAGCAGGTAGATTTAAAAATTATGATTGTGTATGGAACTCACACAAACCTCAACATATGGAAGACTGTTGTTTGCAGTGACAATCAAAATACCAATATCAAAGGCGAGTTCCGTTGTCAATCGCTGTTTCTTTCCAACTTTTACTTAAACTCATAAATTAACAGGCTTTTTATGCAAAAGCTTTCCCATTGATCTCTCGACGGGTCGGATGCTAAAACTAGGCTTTGACCGGGTAATCGGGATCAGTCACATAATCATCCGCAAAGATACACCGATACTATAGAATCCAAATATTATTCCCCCAAAAAAATTCTTAGAACGGCCAGAGACTTTATTGATGTGTGGAAGCGAGGCTTATGCTTGCCGCATAGTCTGAAAGGCTGTCGATCGTCCCGTTTAGAGGATTTGAGGAAGATTCTTCCGCAATGTTGATCGTGGCATCGATGTATTTCGCTGATTTTAGGTCTTTATGGGTAATCATAATCGTCAGATTGACACCTGTTTTGTATCATTATCCAACTCCTCAATATAGAGTTTTATGTAAATCAGCCATAAGCGACCCGAAGGCGACTCAAAAAGATCAGGTGATTCTCCTGATAAAAAAATGAAAAAATATCATTTAGTTATATTAACAATGATCCTAACTTTCTTATTTGTATCATGCGCTTATTATCCTTGTTATCCTCCTTGCCATTACCATCGTGGCTGGCATCTAAAACCTCATTGAGCATTTATGGAGATTAGTTAAGAAAAAGTATTAATATTTAAAAAATTTGGTCTTGATTTCAATGGTAAAGATGCTATAGGTCCTAAATCAAATTTCAGTAACTTCTCAATAAATTATGCTGGATTAAATGGTGTGTTGAGCCGGCATAATTTAATGAGATGTTAGAAATTTTCTCGCTAATGTATTATTAACCCTGGAGGTTTTTGATGGACAAACTGAACGCTTTTGAATTTAAACCCGGGCGCCGCTTTGTGGGGCGTCTTCCTCATGGCAAAGATTTGATCACATCTATCAGAGATTTTTGTAAAGCGTCGTCAATACAAATAGCTTCATTTTCCGTTATCGGTGCAGTATCTTCTGCGACACTGGGGGCATATGATCAAAAACAGCAGGTTTATGCAACATTCACCCAAGAAGAACCCCTTGAAATAATAAGTTGCACCGGCAATGTTTCAGTGTTGGATCAAGACTCGGTCGTACATGCGCATATTATTCTGGGAAATCTGGAAGGAAAAACCGTAGGGGGACATGTGTTTTCAGAAACCATTATTTATGCCGGAGAAATTGATCTTCAGGAATTAACCGGCAAACCCCTGGAGAGGGCTTACGACGATACAACAGGACTTATGCTGTGGAACATATCGGAATGAAATTTTAAATTTTTTGAGGAGGCAGAAATGCAACTGACGGTTAAAAAAGCTGATCAATTAAAAACAAAACCCGAGGATTCCAAACTTGGTTTCGGCAGCATTTTTACGGATCACATGTTTAATATGGATTACAATCCGCAAGATGGGTGGCATAATCCACGTATAGAGCCCTACGCATCCATGGATATGGACCCCGCAACCATGGTGCTTCATTATGGTCAAGGTGTTTTCGAAGGGCTCAAGGCGTTCAGGACGCAGTCAGGGGATGTTCAGCTTTTCCGGCCCACGGATAATTTCAAACGGTTAAACAACTCTGCGCGTCTCCTCTGTATCCCGGAGATTGACGAAGCGTTTGCCCTGGATGCCCTTAAGCAGTTGCTGGTTATTGAAAAAGACTGGGTGCCGTCTATGCCGGGGACTTCTCTTTACATCCGACCCACCATAATCGCTACGGATCCCTTTTTAGGTGTTCGCGCTTCCCATACCTACCGTTATTTTATTATTTTATCTCCGGTGGGCGCTTATTATGCCGAAGGCTTTAATCCTGTTAAGATATGGGTCACCCGCAACCATGTCCGGGCGGTACGGGGCGGGGTGGGTGAAGCCAAAACGCCGGGCAATTATGCGGCAAGTCTGTATGCCGGCGAACAGGCTCATCAACACGGTTATACTCAGGTACTATGGCTTGACGGTATTGAGCAGAAATACATTGAAGAAGTCGGGGCCATGAATATATTTTTTGTTATAAACGGCGAACTGGTTACGCCCATGCTATCTGGAAGCATCCTTCCCGGCATTACCAGAGACACGGTGATTACCCTTGCAAAAAAATGGGATATCAAAGTTGCAGAACGCAGAATCAGCATTGATGAGGTGATGGATGCTCATGCCGCCGGAAAACTCGGAGAAATTTTCGGATCCGGAACCGCGGCGGTTATTTCTCCTGTCGGAGAAATCAAATATGGCGACACCCTAATAACCGTGGCCAACGGTAAGGTCGGTCCCATGGCCAACAGGTTTTACAAAACAATCACAGATATTCAATACGGCAATATTGAAGATCCGTCAGAATGGATAGAAGGGGTATGAAAAAATTGTGTCTTTCGGAAAATTCAGACAAAACGAACTATCTTCCATCCTTTATCTCAAAGATGGAACGTGAGAAATTTCCCCATTTTGTTATTGATACGTTTGCCTATTACTATAAAAAAATTGTCTCCGGAGAAACAGGCCTTATCTCTGATAAAGACATCACCCCCATTGGTCCGGATGAATTTGAAGACGCAACCCGTATTAAAGAGTATGCCGAGTCCGGGCGGCAAGCATTGCCCCATGCGGTTATCATCAAACTGAACGGCGGCCTGGGTACCAGCATGGGCCTCACCAGGGCCAAGTCTCTTTTACCGGTAAAAAATGAAAAAACATTTCTGGAAATCATCGTAAAGCAGGCAGAAACATGCCGGGTAAAACTGGCCCTTATGAACAGTTTCAGTACACATGAAAACACCATTGACGCCCTTTCAATGATCAAGCCGTCAGATTTTCCGCTTTTATTTATGCAGAATAAATTCCCCAAAATCCTTCAGGAAAATTTTGCTCCTGCGACCTGTCCCAAGAATCCGGACCTGGAATGGAATCCCCCGGGGCACGGCGATATATACTCCGCAATTTATACATCCGGCGTGTTAAACAGCCTTCTGGAAAACGGAATAGAGTATGCCTTTATTTCAAACTCAGATAATCTGGGTGCTACCATGGATGAATCGCTTCTGGGGTATTTCTCTGAAAACAGACTCCCTTTTATGATGGAAGTGGTTCCAAGAACACCAGCAGACGTAAAAGGCGGACATATCGCCAGACATATAAACGGCCGTTTGATCTTGCGTGAATCGGCCCAGTGCCCGCAGGATGAAATGGATGCGTTTAAAGATATAAAACGTTACCGGTTTTTCAATACCAATAACATATGGATAAATCTCAACTCTATTAAAAAGCTTATTAAAAAACATAATACCATAAATCTTCCCATAATCAAAAACCAGAAAACACTTAATCCGAGAAATGAAAACAGCCCAAAAGTATTTCAGATTGAAACCGCCATGGGAGCCGCCATATCTCTTTTTGAAGGTTCTGAGATAATAAAGGTTTCTGAATCCCGTTTTTTCCCTGTAAAAAAATGTAACGAACTTCTGGCCATAAGATCCGACCGGTTTGTCTTTTCAAAGCAAGACAATCTGATTTTAAATCCCAAGGCAGGTTCACGGAATATAACCATAGCTCTGGATCCGAAATATTACGGGAAGATAGATGCTTTTGATGAAAGATTTTCTGAAGGAATACCATCCCTGATTGATTGTAACTCTCTTACCATTGACGGTGATGTGCGTTTTGAAAAAAACGTAACCATAAGAGGGAGAGTTGTGATCAAAAACAACGGCGAATCACAGGCGGTTATCAAACAGGGATCGGTGATAGATAAGGATGTGATCCTAAGTTAGGGGCTAAGCCCCGCCTGCCATTGCAAGGCACGAACGGGCAGGCCCAATTGGAATAATGGAATGATGAATTAGGATTGAGAGGCTATTGCTCTTTAAAAATAGAATAATATTCCATAACTTTTTCTACATAATTTTCCGTTTCTTTAAAGGGAGGGATTTGTTTGTAACGATCAACGACATTGGGGCCGGCATTATAGGCGGCCAGTGCCATGGGCAGTTTTCCCTCAAAGCGTCCAATAAGCTGTTTTAAATAACGCGTTCCCCCCATTATATTTTCCCACGGATCAAAGGGATCTTTTATATTAAGGGATTTGATATTTTCGGGCATAATTTGCATAAGACCCATTGCACCGGCACTTGAAATGGCACGGGGATTGAAATCCGACTCGATTTTAATCAGCGCTTTTAGCAGTGAAAATGAAATTCCATGGTTTTTAGATGCTTCTCTTATCAGGTCGTCATAACGGCCGGAACCATCTGAATTCGAAGACAGGGGAGATTGTTCTTTGATAAAGATTTTATAATCGGGCGATGTCGGCGCATTGGTAAAATGAAGCACCCCCTCACTGTCCATATGCACATATATATCCGCATAAAGGTGCACGGGAGGTGTAGTTAGGACCAAAGCCGAACAAAAGATCGGTATGAAAAAAAGCTTAACAATAACACGGGACATCATTTGATGGTCTCTTAACCCGTCCGATTTGCTCGATTTTCAAGAGGTAAGACGGATATTAGATAGAATTTTAATACACCGTATCCCCATTTTTTTTGTTTGCAAATACGACCATAGTTCGGATAGTTGTTATAATATAATTAACGTCTCGAAAATTCTACAACTTACTGTTATTAAATATTTTTAATGGCAATCTGTTTATGCATCCGGCATGGAATAATGGAATGCTGGAATATTGGAAATAGGGGCGAAAACAAGCTAATTTGAATGATTAAAAACTCCTTCAAACCCACCATTCCACCATTCCATTGTTCCATCATTCCCTCCGGGGCGTAGGCCCTACGAGCCGGAGGCCAATTGTGAGCGAAGCGAACTAACTTGTAATATAACCCATTTTCGACCCATTTGTCTTCAATTTTCTGCGACCTTTTTTGATTAAAAATTGAATTCACATGTCCTGTAGGAGCTTTTTTACCGCATTGCCGTCTGCCGCTGCTCCGAAATGCTTCATAATCAAGCCCATGGCCTGCATTTTGTTTTTAAACTCGGAAAAATCGACGTGCTTCTCTATCCACCTGGCGATTTCCTCCTGGGTTGCCATTTTCGGTAAATAATTTTCAATGATTTTAATAAATGCAGAATCGCCCTCAACACCTTTTTTCTCGAGCGTTTCTTTTTCTGATTTTATTAATTTTTTCAGAATCTTTACAACCTCATCATCAGACAGCTCCTTTTTGTCGAGTCTGCCAAACTCTCCCAGGATTACTCGAAGCGTGTCTTTTCTCTCTTCATCTTTCGCTTTTATGGCAGCAGTTAAATCACTTTTGATTTGTTTTTGAAGATTCATTTTTACCTTTTTTGTCTTTGATTAAAGCGTTAAGTTGCTCACATACCAGAAGATCGGTTGGAAACGCCATTTCCTTCGGCAATTCATCCGGGGGGAAAAATTTCGCTTTACTGGCATCGGAACCGGCTTCAAGTTTGCCGCCCGTGCATGATCCCAAGAACCATATCCCCACGGTTTGATTTTCCGGATCATGAAAATTAGAATAAACGGCAAAAACAGGTCCAACATCAACATCAAGTCCGGTTTCTTCTTTGAATTCACGCTTGGCCGCTACCCGAATGTCTTCATCGTATTCTACATGCCCGCAGGGGATACACCACATCCCCTCATAAGATCCGTTTCTTTTTACCAGGAGCAATTCATCATTTTTTAATAAAACAACCGCTACCCCGACGGTCGGATTTTTATAATGAGTCCATGCACACGAATCACAATACAATCTTTTTTTGTTACTGTTCGCTTTTGCCTGTAATCGACGCCCGCAGAATGGGCAGAATTTGAACTCCATACTTTTACCTTTTGCTTACCCTGGGTTTCCAAACTGTGGAGATATCCCCCGCATCAGCCGGTTAATGATACCATGATTCCCGTTCAACTTTTTCCCTGTATTTTTTTAACACATACCGCTTTGGGAACGCTTTATTAGATAAATATCCGACCACGCTGTCTATAAATAAATTATATACTTCTTCAAACACGTTTTGTTTTTCGCTTTCCGCCACAAAAATTCGTTCTCTTTTTTGTTCGAACAATACTTTTTCCCCGAGTACCTTTTTAATTTCACTCAGGCTATCCATGGATTTTCCTTCATCATTAATCAATACGTCGACAACTGGTATTTCCATTCGGATAATCAATGATATCAACCATCTGTCTCCAATCAGCGATCTTGAAGCATCATAGAAATTCAGTGTCATACCGTTCTTTAACCCCATGGTTTTTATAGGTTTTTCTTTCATAGAAACCCCTTGTTTTTTCACAGTAAACAGATAGGAATTAGTAAGAGACTTTCTAACAATTCCTGATTTTTTTTGCACTAGTTTTGTTTATATTTTTATATGTAATATTTCAATAAATTATGGGGCTGGATTAATAGAATCATTTCATACACCAGAACCTGTTGACAAGTTGATTTTATATTTGCCACCCAATCGTTTTTATTGCTATAACCATATTTCTAAAAAAACTCGTTTTTAATCTTTTGAAAAACAGCAGGAAGAATTATATGAAATATTTACCCATTGATAACAGATTGTTTATTGATAACAGAAAAAAATTCGCTGCTAAACTCAAACCCAATTCCATTGCCGTCTTGAATTCCAATGACCTCATGCCCACCAGCGCAGACGGAGTAAGATCCTTTATTCAAAACCCGGATATTTTCTATTTGAGCGGGATCGATCAGGAAGAGAGCATGTTGTTGATTTTTCCGGATGCCAGACAAGAAAAACACAAAGAAATCCTGTTTGTCAAAGAAACCAATGAAAAAATTATCATATGGGAAGGGCAAAAATATTGCAAAGAAGAGGCCACGGCAGTATCCGGGATCAAAACCGTTTACTGGACCGGAGAATTCGAGACCGTTTTCAGACCACTGGTGTTTGAGGCTGACCGGATTTACTTGAACACAAACGAGCACGTGCGGGCGGATGTTTCCATGGAGACCAGAGATGCCCGTTTTTTAAAACAGTGCAAAAGATTATACCCGCTTCATAACTACAAAAGACTGGCTCCGATTATGCAGGACCTGCGGGCCGTCAAGTCTCATATCGAAGTAGAACTGATCAAACAAGCGTGCAAGATTACTGAAAATACGTTTCGAAGGGTGCTGGGCTTTATACGACCGGGGATTTGGGAATTCGAGGTTGAGGCTGAAATTTACCATGAATTTTTAGCCAACCGATCCCGGGGACCGGCTTATACACCCATTGTTGCGTCAGGCCCTAATACCTGCATTCTGCATTATGTGCAAAACAACCGGCAGTGCAAAGATGGCGATTTATTGCTTATGGATTTCGGTGCGGAATATGCTAACTATGCCTCCGATGTAACGCGTACGGTACCGGTAAACGGTAAATTCACCGAACGGCAGAAACAGGTTTACCAGGCGGTGTTACGGGTCCAAAAGGCGGCCGTTCGAATGCTCAAACCGGGAAATACTTTTGAAGAATACCAAAAAGAGGTCGGCCAAATTATGGAAGATGAGTTGATGGGTCTGGGCTTACTCGATTCTGAAGTGGTAAAAAACCAAAACCCGGATTCTTTGCTCTATAAAAACTATTTTATGCACGGTATATCTCATCATCTGGGGCTGGACGTTCATGATTTGGGAAATAACTACGGAAAATTTGAACAAGGCATGGTGGTTACCTGTGAACCGGGTATTTATATCAAAGAAGAGAATATCGGCATTCGACTTGAAAATGACATCCTGCTATCCGAAGACGGTCCTGTGGATCTCACAGGAAATATTACCATTGAAACAGAAGAGATTGAAGATTTGATGAATACATAAAAAAACACATTGCTTATAAATGACCCTCGATGATCTTAAGAAAAAAATTGCGGAGAGGATCTTTTTTTCACTAACCAATGTTGATGAACTCGCAAAAAGCCCGATTTAGAAGGTTTTGTAAAAAGTTCAAATTTAAGGCGTGCAAATTTTGTAATCATGAGGCGTACTTTTCGTACGTTGAATGATTGCGAAATGCAGCACAACGCAGAAGCTGGACTTTTTACGAAGCCGTCAATGTTCACGGATACTGATAAAGACAAAGTAGAGATTGGGTCATTGCTCGTTGTGTCGTGATATTGATAAGGGAGTTCTCTCGAGAATTCTTTTTTTTGCCTCATCCCGGGTAATAACCTGCCCCTCGTTGTTTATCAGTGTGTTGTCATCAATAAGAAGAAGTCCCAAATTGGTCATAACATCCCGTTTGTATTCATACCGGAATTTCATTTTTTCCAATTTATATTTCATGAAGATCCAGATAAGTCCGAAAACCGCAGCCACGGCAAAAACCACCCCCGAGGCAATAAAAACATAGTGAATGGCTTTTCCTCCTATTTCTCTGGATAACAGGATGAAGGTGTCCAGCCTGGAAAAGAGTATCGAGCCTATGCCCAGTAACAGAAGGCCCAGCAGAAAGGGCGCCTGACGAATGCAACTCATAAGCAGATTAAAATTATTCAAATATTTGTTTTTCTCATTGCCGGTTTCGGTTAATATGGTATTTTGGGGAGTGGGGTTGCCGAAGATAAACAGATTAAAGGCAGTGATACAGATACCCAAAAGAAATGTTATGGCGATGGGTATCAGGAAAGATGCGAGAAAATAATATTTCCATGGAAATGGAATACTAATGGGTTTAAGTTGCAAAAGAAAACAAAGAAAAAAAATGATGATTTCAAGAAAAAAAATCAAGCCGATGTAGAATTTTATAAATCGTTTTAATTCAAAATTATTAAAAAGAGTGGCTACGCCTATATATTTATTTTTATCTTGCTCAGACATATACTCCTCCGGCTTTTTTTGTTCATATAACAAAAAATTAAAAAAACAGCAATAAGATATCATTTAAACAGGGAATAGTGTACGAAGGATTGATATTGTGACGGATCTACTCATACTTTGCCGGTTCATTCTACTGGCAATCAGCGCATTGTTGTTAATTGCTGTTTTAATAAAATTAAAAACAAATAAAAGCTCGGAAGTCGAAGAGGCGGTTCGCGATGAACTGCGTTTGGGCCGAGAAGAATCCTCAAGAGCCTCGAAAAATCTCAGAGAAGAAGTTTCTGCAGGTCAGAAGCTGTCCCTGGACACAATGATCAGGACTATCGGTGAAATGGGCAAATCGCAAAACGAGCAACTCAACTCAATTGCCAAGCGAATACAGGATCTTACGGAATCCAGCCGGATGGGAATCGAAAAACTACGAACCACCATTGACACACAATTAAAGCATCTTCAGGAAAGTAATGAGAAAAAACTAGATCAGATGCGGGAAACGGTTGACGAAAAACTTCAAACCACGCTTGAAAAACGGCTTGGACAATCCTTTAAACTTGTCAGCGAACGCCTTGAGGCCGTCCAGCACGGCCTGGGAGAAATGCAGAATCTTGCAACAGGGGTTGGTGATCTAAAGAAGGTTCTCACCAACGTTAAAGCGCGGGGTACCTGGGGAGAAGTCCAACTGGGAGCACTTTTAGAGCAAATCTTAACTCCGGATCAATATGATAAAAACGTCCGTATCCGGGGGGATTCTCAGGAGCGTGTGGAGTATGCCATTCGTCTGCCCGGTCAAGACGATCACCCGGACTCTTGCGTCTGGATGCCCATCGACTCAAAATTTCCTCAGGAGGACTATCTGAAGCTTGTGGAGGCCGCCGATACTGGTGACGGCGATGCTGTTCAAAAAACGGCTGCGGCCCTCCTTCGCTCGGTTCACAGCTCTGCAAAAGAAATTCGGGATAAATATCTCAACCCTCCGGCCACCACTGACTTTGCGATTATGTTTCTGCCCACGGAGGGACTCTATGCGGAAGTTCTTCGTCAGCCGGGCCAGGTCGAAAAGATTCAGCAGGATTACCGTATTGTTGTTGCCGGACCCACCACGCTTTCGGCGATCCTCAGCAGTTTACGTATTGGCTTCCGTACACTGGCCATTGAGAAGCGATCCAGTGAGGTTTGGAAAGTCCTTGCCGCAGTCAAAACGGAATTTGGGAAATTCGGTCATGTTCTATCAACAGTAAAAAGACAGTTGAATACGGCTTCTAACACCATAGAACAGACCGGAGTCCGAACTCGAGCAATGGAACGGAAACTACAAACGGTTCAGGAACTGCCTTCAGCAGAAAGCACGGAGATCCTGGAATTGCCCGATTCAAAAATAGATGAAGGATGTTGATAAAAACGCTGTCGAACGATCAGTCCGGTAACGATTTATGAATTAAGATTATCAAAGGGACAACCACGCTCAAAATGAACAACACTCCTTCATATGAGGTCCAGGCTTCATATGGGGTTTTTCCTTTTTTGCGTGCGGTGACATACTCAGCCAAAAATCCCAAGCCCATCACGAGCCAGAGTGTCAATACCGCAACTACTATTGTCGGTGTGTTCATATCTCAAATTGCCCCCGTATGTATAGAACCCGGACGAATAATTTTGAAAACGCCTTACCTCTAACGGCAAACTCAATGCTTGCATCATATTAAGTGCTCTAATTCATAACTGCGATAACGTATTTTTAATGGACACTGTCTCGTATAAGGTGAAGTCCAAAGTTTGAAGAAAGTTTGAAGTTTGAAGTGCCTTAAGTGAGTTACGGAGTCGCTTCGCTCTCTCCGAGCTGCAGGCTCTACGAGCCGGAAGCCGGTGATTTTATATAATTGGGTGATTTTATATAATTGGGTGATTTTATATAATTGACAGAATCCCTTAACCCTGGCCCAGACCGATCACCAACACTATATATATAAATGCAGGTTTTCAA
>CAYPIW010000061.1:0-34536 GCA_964410925.1 uncultured Desulfobacteraceae bacterium | reverse complement strand
CCTGGCACCTGAAACCTGACACCTGACACCAAATAGCTATGGCAATCTTAGCAACAGTCCTGATTGATTCCCAGGGGGCGGTGGGAAGGGGACCTTATTTTTATAAAGGGTTTCAAATCCTTATCCTGAAATTTATATTCTTCGGTTTTTCAGACTTTAAATAGTGATAAAAGTATGTTATTCAGTGTTGTATTGAAATTAGAAGCGCTAATAAACGGATAAGGATCAGGGAGGACCTCGCATGGGAAAAAATATCGGGTTTATCTCCACTCGATTTGCTGGAACCGACGGCGTTACTCTGGAGACCAGTAAATGGGCCCAGGTGCTCAAGCAAATGGGTCACCAATGTTTCTGGTTTGCCGGCCGGCTGGACAAAACCCAGAGCCGAAGTATGCTGGTGCCCGAGGCTTTCTTTCAACACGAACAGAATCAATGGATCAACGATCAGATCCTGGGTAGAAAAGCACGCTCATCGGCAGTCACTGATACGATCCAAAGCATGAAAACGTTTTTGAAAATTCGGATAACAGAATTTATTGAAAAGTTTTCCATTGATTTGCTGATATCCGAAAATGCGTTGACCATTCCCATGCATGTCCCTTTGGGCATTGCCATCACTGAAATCCTGGCCGAGACCCAAATCCCCACCATTGCGCACCACCACGATTTCTACTGGGAGCGGACAAGATTTTTCGTCAATGCCGTGGGAGATTACCTTCGCATGGCATTTCCGCCGAATCTGTCCAACATGGAACATGTGGTCATCAATTCTGCGGCCCAGGAAGAGCTGGCCCTTCGCACCGGTATCGCATCGATCATTATTCCCAATATTCTGGATTTTGACAACCCGCCCGCCGAAGACAGTATACGAACGTGTAAACTCCGGCAGTCCATGGGTCTTAATCCGGATGATATTATGATCCTTCAACCCACCCGGATCGTCCAGCGCAAGGGAATCGAGCATGCCATTGACCTGGTCAAAAATCTAAACGATCCCCGCTGCAAGCTCGTTATATCACATGAAGCAGGGGACGAGGGATTTGAATATGCCGAGTATCTCAGAGAAGAAGCCAGGGAGCATGGTGTGGATCTTCGGCTGTTTAGTATTTTTATGCGGGACCCATGGAGTGACAATGATAAAATAAAATCGGAATATACGCTGCTTGACGTGTATCCCTGCGCAGACTTCATTACTTACCCCAGCCTGTATGAAGGGTTCGGCAATGCCTTTCTGGAGGCCGTCTACTTCAAAAAACCGATCCTTATTAATCGGTATGCTATTTTTGTGCGTGACATCGAACCCAAGGGATTTGACCTGATCGGCATGAATGGGTTTTTGGCCAAAAAAACCACCGAGAAAGTAAGAGAGGTTCTCAATTTTAAAGAGCGACGGGATCAGATGGTCGAACATAATTATAAGATAGCCAGGCGGTATTATTCTTATTCAATACTTCGAAGATGGTTAAATACATTGATGACCAATTTTTTCGGCATGGAATCCCAGTCTTGATGAATTCGTAAAAAGTCTGATTTAGACGGTTTCGTAAAAAAGTCAAATTCAAGGCGTGAAAATCTTGCAATCATGAGGAGTACTTATCGTACATTGAATGGTTGTGAACTGAAGCACAACACAAAAGTTGGACTTTTTACGAGACTGTCAATTATTAATATTCATGACAACACGGTAGATGAGGACAATGAAAATCCTAACCCTTCGGTTTAAAAATATAAATGCATTGAAGGGAGAATGGGAGGTCCATTTTAACCGATCTCCACTCCGAGAGGCGGGTCTGTTTGCCATTACCGGCCCCAACGGGTCCGGCAAGACGACTATTTTTGATGCCATTTCATTAGGACTTTACGGTGAGACGACCCGTCTTAAAAATTCACCGGGGCAGATCATGAGCAAACACACCTCGGAATGTTGTTCCGAGGTTACGTTTTCGGTGAACAGCCATGTGTTTCGCTCGACCTGGTCTTTGCGTTCAACCGATGGCAAACCCAATGCGCCGGAGATGAGACTTGTCGAGCTGAATGATGCAAAACAGACTCTTGAAGATACCATCGTGGCGGTTCGCACCCGTATTACTGAACTGACCGGTCTCGACTTTAAGCGCTTTTCCCGATCCGTGATGTTGCCTCAAGGGGAGTTTGCCGCTCTTTTAAAGGCTCTGGATTACGAACGAGTGGAAATTTTAGAAAAAATTGCCGGCAAGGAAATCTATTCCGAGCCTATAAAAGCTGCTTTTGAAAAGGCAGAGATAGAAAATAAAAAACTTGAAGCACTAAAAGAGGAGATTCAAGATTTTCCTCCCATGCACGCATCCGTGATGGAGGGCCTTCAGGAAGCGATTCAGAAGCTGGAAGATGATTTTCAGGAGGCAGAAGATGTATTTTTTAAATTAAGCGAAAGCGAGAAACAGCTTAAACGCCGTACCCAATTACAAAAGAAGTACCAGGAAAATCAAATTGCGCTTGCCAAAGCTCAAAAACGCAAAGAACAGATGACAGCAGACCTTGAACGGCTGAAGAAGGGCATGGATGCGGCGGGTTTTGAGGCAGACCTTGAGCGGCTCGGCACTCACAAAGCCGAGGCGTCCAGGAATTTGGACGCACTGAAAGAATTTGAAAAACAAATTGCGGAATTGGAAGATCGGCTGGGGGGGGTGACGGAAAGTGAAGAGATTCATGCCAATGAGCTGGATCAGCTTCAAAAAACATGGTCCGAACGGCAGGGGGTAATTGAGAAAACCATAGAAATTGACGGGGAGATTGAGGCGGCAAACATTGCGCTTGGAAAATTGATGGAACGTAAGGCATCCGTTCAGGAAGAACAGAACAAGAATCTGCGTGAGTTGAAGGAAACCGAGCAGAAAATTACGGAAAATGAAGCGCTTCGAAAAAATACACAACTTTGGCTCAAAGAACATGCCGGATACGAAGAACGGGTCAAACGGATTCGTATGGTCAAAGACGCGCTGGAACGGTTGCAGGCGATCCGTCGCAGTATGTCAGAAAACCCTGCTCAACACAAGTCGGCCGTGAAGGCTCAAAAAAAAGCGTTTGCGTTGCTGACAAAAACCACGCGCACCATGGAAAAACTTCGGAACAAAGCCGAGAAAATCAAGGACCGAAAAGCTGAAAAGGAGGAAATGGCTGCTGTTCTTATGGGCGACGTTTCTCCGGAAAAATCTGAAAAGATCTACACCGGGCAGAAAGACCGGATGGGGAACTATCGCTCCATGCTTAAGATTGCCAAAGCATTTGCCAAGCAGAATTCAGGCAACGAAGAAGTCCTGAAAAAGGCATTGAAACAAGCTGACCAAGATCTCGAAGGCTTGCGGAAAGTATTCGAATCGGAAAACACCATCCTGTCCGCCATAAAAAATACGGCCAGATTTGCCTCCTGCAGAAATGAGCTTAAGGAAAAACAACCGTGTCCTCTCTGCGGTTCTCTGGATCATCCTTATGTGAGCACCGGACTGCCGTTTGGAAAAGCACCCGCCGAAGTGCTTCGAGATCAGGAAACCAAACTAAAGGAAATTCAAGAACAAATGAAAGCCCTTTCGGAGCGGAAGGCCGGACTTAAGAATCAGTATGACCCTTTAGTGGAATTGCGGAAAAACTGGAACCTGTTGTGTCAGGCAACGGGCGTCCAATGCGCGATCGGGGATCGGCATTCGGTTAAGAAATTCATTCGGACACTAAAAAAGGATATGCGAATACAAGAAGCTCGAATCAAAAAAAATCGAAAATATCTTAAGAAAACAGAGAAGTATGGTCTGACGATTGACAAAAAATCAGATATGCTGGTTGAGAAGCAAAGGCTTTCGGATAAACTTCAGAATGAGTTAACGATTCACCAAAACAGAGTATCCTTACTGGAACAGGAAGCCCGGAATACCAAACAAAAGGAAGCGGAACTGATACGCAGGCTTGAACCGGACCTTGAGATATTTAAAGAAAAGATTCCGGGTCCAGGAGCAGAACATGAACTGAATCAGCGACTGGAGGAAAGAAGGGTCGATTTCCTCAACCGTCTGAAGGCTGAAGACGAATTGAAAGAACAGGCAATCCTGTTAAAAAACAAAACCGAGGCGTTGCCCCGGGAACTCAACCGGCTGAAAACGGAAGCAGATAATCTTAAAGTTCAGATTAACGCTGGACAAGAGGCGTTGCTTGTGCTGCAAAACAGACGAGAGATGAGTTTTGGAACCGGAGACCCCATTCAAGAAAAGCAGAAAACGGAAACAGAATTACTGGAAAAAAAGGAAGAAATAGAGGCTCTCCGGCAACAGATTCGAGAGGTTCGAGACGCTCTGCCGGAAAAACAGCGGTTAAAAAAGAGCGCGGAAAAAAAATATGGGGACATTCAAAAAGAATGTGAAGATATTGAACACTATCTTTCGACCCGGATTATTGCTTCGGGCTTCAGTACCCTGGAGGAGGTTCAAAGCAGTCTTTTAGGGCCTGAAGAACAGCAGGCCCTCAAAGATAAGCAGGACACCCTGGATCGAGAACTCGCCGAGTATACTGCAAATTTAAATGCAATGCGGGAAAATTTCGACGAACAGGGAGAAGAGGAAACGGCTGTGGAATCTCCGGAAGATCTAAGCCTGCGGGTTCAGGATGCGCGCAAGCGAAAGGATGAGCTTAAACAAGCGCTTTCTGCAGGCCTGGATCGTCTGAACTACCAGAAATCCTTGGAAGAAAAATATCAACAAAAAATTAAGGAAATGGAAGAACAGGAAAAAATATGTATCCGAATGCATGAAGACAAAGAGTTTTTTGAATCGGCCGGAGAGGCTGACATCAAAAAGCGGGCTCAAGAACTTATGCTGGAGCGTTTGCTCGAACACACCAACCCACGACTCGAAGAACTCAGTGGCCGGTATTATTTGAGGTGTCGTGAAAAACATGGTCTGGGGTTGGAAATTGAAGACCTGTTTTATCAACGAGCGCGCAGACCCATCAACACATTGTCCGGCGGCGAGAGTTTTGTGGTCAGCCTTGCAATGGCTTTGGGCCTTTCAGATATTGCCAGCAATGGCCAAAAAATAGAATCTCTTTTTATTGACGAAGGCTTTGGCTATTTGGATGACGAGACCTTATACAATGTACTTTCTACGCTTAAGAATCTGAAAACAAACGGTAAAATGGTGTGTGTCATTTCTCATGTCAAGCGGCTCGATGATGAAATTTCCACTAAGATACGAATAAACAAATTTGCCTCAGGGGTGAGCGGTTTAGAAGTGGTGGCATAACGTTATGTAGTCCTTAAAAACATCAGTGTTAGCAAAATAATCTGGGGAAAAAGGTATGGCGGCAACGCTCAATTTTAAAAGAAAATTCTCAGCATTACTGGTTTATGGAAGACCTCCGCTCGTTTTTGGCGGCATGCTTTGCGGAATTGCGGTCATGTGGACCCGAAACCCGCTGCTTTATACCTTGGGGGTGTCGCTGCTTTTTATTTCCATGAGTTTTGATATGATCGACGGGTGGATCGCAACCCGCTTTAATCTTCATTCCACATTGGCTCATCTCACCGACCGCATCATGGACAAAATTGTGTATTCAATCATTTTTCCGCTGGTGGCGGTGGGCATCATGTGGCGGATTCTTTTTACCTCGCCCGCCGGAACCAGGGCTGAATTACTTCATGGTATTTTTGTATTGATTTTGTGCGTAACCGTCCTGATTCGTGACAATTTTGCTCATTTCATGCGATTTTTCTCCATGCGCACCGGACCGGAACCGGAATTAAGAGAATTTACACGGCTAAGAACAATTGTGGCTGCGCCGGTCGGGACCCTTTTGTACGCGCATGCTTTTTATGTTCCGGGCGGCCCGACTTCTCTGATTTACATCTGGATTTCCTGGCTGGGCAATCTTAATTTGCGCGTGTTGTTTTTAATCGAAATTGTATTTTTAATCATAAATTTTGGATCCATCGCTGCGTACTGCCGGAAATATGGAACCTACTGTCTGGACGAGATTTGTGATGAGGATGAACGTCTGCGGCTGAATATTTTATCCTTTTTTCCTAATTCATTGACCATCATGAATGCCTTGATGGGGCTGCTGGCCGTTCTTTTCGCTTACCAGAATCGCATTCGTGAGGCTTATCTTTTTCTAATCGGTGCTGCTATTTTTGACAAACTCGACGGGGCTCTGGCTCGAAAACTGGGATTGACGGAACCCCTTCCCGTGCAGAATCGATCACATCACATCAGCTTTGGAAGTGTTCTGGATGACATTGCAGATGGTGTGAGCTTTTGCATTGTTCCGGCCTGGATTTTTTATTTATTGCTTTCCGACGTTTCGGATCCGATGATCCGGCAACTTCCGGTAGGTCTGGCGGCCTTGCTGTATGCGCTTATGGGGATTGTCCGGCTGATTTACTTCACTATTGACCGCACTCCGATTCCCGGGTTTTTTAAAGGAATGCCGACTCCGGCCGCGGCATTACTGGTGGCCGCACCGTTAATAATGCTCAACCAGGCCGTCGGAGATGCCTCGGAGTGGGCACGGTTCTGGGGGGTTCTCTGTTTTGGTTTGATGATTTTTTCAGCGATTATGATGAACCTTTATCCCATACGTTACCTGCATCTTGGCCGCTTTATAGACAGACATTCCTGGTTTGGCCGCCTGAACATGCTGCTGCTGGTCATCTTTATATTTACACCTTATCTGGGATATGTCGCTCTGATTTATATGTTCCTGTATGTGCTCTCGCCCCTGGTTACCCGCCGGATGGTGCCGAAAACAAGTTAGTGTTTATCCATAAATTTATTATGATAATCTTAAAAAAGGAGATAAAAAGATGAATAAAAACAAAACACCATTTATGGGTTACCTGATAATGATGATCGTATCTCTTTTCCTGATAACGGCTTGCGCCTCCACCCCGGTCGGTTCGGAAGCAGTTCCCAGCATGGTGAGTGCTGAAAACCCGGTGGAAATGGTTAACCAGCTGGCCGGACATATCGGCGATGCTCGCAAAAATCAGCTGAATATACTGTCACCTACCTGGTATGCCAGGGCTGAGGGTTTCTATCTGAAAGCTAAAAATGATCTTGAACAAGGCAAAGAGCTTTCGGACGTCCAGAAATACGTTAATACCGCAGAAACGCAACTGCAAAAAGCAGAAGAAATGGCTAAAATATCCCGAACTACCCTAAAGGAACTGATTGAAGCAAGGAACAAGGCTCGTGCTGCCGGTGCTACGGACCTGGGCAAGGATTATGTTTCGGCGGAAAAAAGGTTTCTCGGCCTCACGCAAGCCATAGAGAACAATGATTTGCGCTATGCTCAAAATAACCAGAAAAAGGTTTCCGACGTGTTCCGCGAACTGGAAATCCGCGCGATTAAAGAAAAAACCATCGGCGAGGTAAATACGCTGATTGATCAGGCTGAAAAAGAGGGTGCCAGGAAAATAACGCCCGAGTCGTTTGTCCTGGCCCAGGAAAAGTTGAAGGAAGCCGATGAATTCATCACTGAAAATCCTTACGATAAAGACACGATGAAGAAGAAAGCCGATGAGGCTCTGTTAATGGCCAAGCGGCTTCATCCCTTAATGGATCAGAGCCGGAAGATCAAAAGCATGGATCCCGAACAAATCGCTTTATGGATGGAAGACACCCTTTACCAAACGACCCGAAAACTGTCGGCTCCGGACATGCGGGATCAGAACTTTGAGGTCCAGCTGGAGAATATTCTCGGCACCATAGAGACCCTGCAATCGGATCATGATTTCATGATCAAAAAGGTAAATTCCCAGCAGGAACAAATGGAAGTTCTGAACCAGCGCATCGTTTTGCTGGACAAACAGACTCGCAGGGGAGAGGCCGAAAAAGATCGTCTGGAAGCCGAAAAACAGTTCAATCAAAGATACAATGAAGTTCAGACATTTTTTGACAGTGACGAGGCCGAAGTTTACAAACAGGAAAACCAGTTGGTGATTCGTTTAAAAGCCATTAAATTTCCGGTGGGTCAGAGCATCCTTATGCCGGGAACTTATGCTCTGATGAGTAAAGTACAACGGGCCATCAGGATCTTCGACGAACCTCAGGTGGTGGTGGAAGGACACACGGACACGACGGGCTCCAATGAAGTTAATGAGCACTTGTCCCAACAACGGGCCGAGGCGGTTATGGAATACCTGATTGCCAATAAGACCCTGCCTACCGACAAAATTATAGCCGTTGGATATGGATCGGTAAGGCCGCTGGCGTCCAATGCAACATCCCAGGGACGGGCCATCAACCGCCGCATCGATGTAATTATTACGCCTGCGGTAAAGCCGTTGCCGTAACTGACAGGGGGTGCATTACCAGTTTGTTAATTGCTATCCAAGACTTTTTGGTTTCAGGTGTCAGGTGTCAGGTACCAGCTAATTCGTTTCTTACTCCTGACACCTGACATCTGACACCTGATTGCAAGGCTTTCGCTCAAAAAATGAATAAGTTAATGTGTGAAAACCATTTTAACAAATCCGTAATGCTTCCCTGACAGACCCGCAGGTCGAACAGGGTCTGAAAAAAACTTGGGAGCAGAAAACTATAATTAATACAACTAAAGATACCGGTGGTTCTAATATGGCTGCCAAACATTGGCGACGGTTGCTCCTCAACCGGTGGATGCTGGCAGGGGTCGGAGCCGTCGTGCTGTATGCCCTGCTCGGCTTTTTGCTGGCTCCCTGGCTGTGTAAACGCTATGTGAGCAAGTTTGCCGAAGAAAAGCTCAAGCGCAACGCATCAGTCGTCGAGATTCGCATCAACCCCTTCCTGTTTACTTTTGATGCTCAGGGGTTTGTGCTCAAAGAAGCGGACGATAGTCCCATTATGGGCTTCGGACGCATGTTCGTAGACTTTGAACTCTCGAGTCTCTTTCGGTGGGCGTGGACATTTGCTGACATTCGTATCGAAGGGCCGTGGCTGAATATGATAATCCGGCAGGACGGCCGTCTCAATCTTTCGGCGCTTTCCGACAGCCTGCCCAGGTCCAAAGAATCACCCGAAGAAGACGGTCGCCTGCCGAGGCTGCTGATGCATCATGCTGAAGTCATCGACGGCAGCTTTAGCTTCAGCGATCGTTCCAATCCTACTCCTGCCACCGAGACCTTAGCGCCTCTCACTATCGAGTTCAAAAAGATATCTACACTCCCGGATCGCAGAGGCCCATACACCTTCAGCGCCAACCTTCCCGGCGGCGGCACGGTCAGCTGGAGCGGCGAAATATCTTTACACCCTGTTTTTTCCCTGGGCCGGTTGAGCGTGTCCGGCTTTAAGCTGGCCACCGCATGGAAATTTGCACAGGATGAGTTGAACCTTGTCGAGCCGGCGGGAGAGATAGACTTCAGTACCCGTTATCGATTCGATTATCGAGATCAAGACGCGGTCTTGATGTTGACGGATTCAATGCTGGCACTAAAGGGCCTTGTGCTCACGGAAAAGGGTAAACAGGTCCCCATACTTGCTTTGGAAACAATTGAAGTCGCGGGCATGGGCTTCGACCTTCAAGCACGGGAGATTATGGTTCCGAACATCACTGTGCGTGACGGTAGAATCGCAGCATCGGTTGATGAGGAAGGGATGTTTAACTGGCAGAAGCTTGCGGTACACCGGGAACCCGAAAAGGTGACGGAGCCCATTGCCGATGGCGCCGGATCCACAGGCCGGCCGTGGCGACTGAAAGCAGACGTGGTGAATGTGGAAAACGTTGGTTTGGATTATACGGACCTCAGTCGTGCCACTCCCTTGACCCTAACTGTCGGCGGGGTGAATATTCTGTTGAACGCGTCGGCAGAAGTTGGTGCAGGGCCTGCGAATGTCACCGTGGATGATTTAAAGATAAAAATAAACCGCGTCGCGTTTTCCGAGACCGGTAATACCATTCCCCTTGTCGCGGTGGACGCCCTTTCGCTGGATCACGGTTGCATCGATATGGGCACTCGTTCCGTAAAACTCGCACGGGTGGGGGCTGCCGGCGGAAGAATATCCGTGGTGCGCGGCAAAGACGGCGGGATACAGCTGGCTGAGATGCTGGCTCCCGCCGACCGGGGCAAGGTGATGCGTGAGATTATCGAGACTGGCGAGAAGGCTCGATCCGAGGTCAAGCCCTGGTCGTTCAGGCTTGATGCAGTTGAGTTGAACGGGTTCAACGCAGAGATTCAGGACCTTAGCTTTGATCCTGCCATAGCTTACGACCTGAAAGATATCCGCGTATCGCTGAACCATCTTACCAATGACGGCAAAACGCCCATCGATTTTGACGCCCGGCTCAATGTCGAACAGGGTGGAAGTGCAAAATTCAGCGGGCAGGTCAGCCAGACCGGAGATTATGCCGAAGCACAGGCGAGCATTGCGGATGCAAACCTGAAACCGCTGCATCCGGCTCTGGCCAGATTCGCAAGGCTCACGCTCGAGTCCGGCAATCTCACCATGTCGGGCCGCATGAAATATCGATCCGGTGAATCCGGGCCACAGGTGCAAGCCGGCGGCTCCGTCAGGTTGGACAGCTTCAGGCTGAACGAAACTGATACCGGCGAACGGTTTCTTGAATGCAAAAGTATGTCCGCCACCGGACTGACGTTTGGATTATCGCCCCATGGTCTGAAGATCCAGAAAGTGAGGGTGCTGGAGCCCGGCGCCAAAATTGTGATCTTCGAGGACCGCAGCACAAATCTGGCCAAGGCAATAAAGAGCCCGGAAGTGGTTAACGTCGAGGAAACGTCACATCCGACACAGGTTCCGGATGCGGCGCCGAGCACAGATCGGGCATTTTTTCCGGTGAGCATCGATCGGGTTCATGTGGAGAAAGGGGTGGTTGATTTCGCTGATCTCAGCCTGGTACTGCCGTTTGCCTCCCGGATAACCGAATTTAACGGAGGGGTTACGGGCATTTCTTCCGACCCGGCAAGTCGGGCCTCGCTTGACTTCAATGGCACCGTGGACCAATACGGACTCGCAACCGTGCAGGGCAGGTTGAGTCCGTTCGCGCCCAAAACTTTCACGGACATCACCGTGTCTTTCCGTAACGTGGAAATGAAACCGTTCAGCCCTTACAGCGCCACGTTTGCCGGGCGCAGAATCGCATCCGGCACGATTCGTCTCAACCTGGAATACAAAATCAAAGACAGTGAACTTATCGGAGATAATCAAGTAGTGCTGGAACGGTTCACGCTCGGCGAGCGGGTGGAGGCGCCAAATGCAGTTCACCTGCCCCTTGATCTGGCAATTGCGATCCTTACCGACGCTCAGGGTAAGATCGATGTGGCCGTGCCCGTAAAGGGCAATCTGGACAACCCCAAATTCAAATACGGACATGTGATTCGACAGGCGCTCATCAATCTGATCACCAAAATCGCGACTGCGCCATTCCGAGCGCTGGGCGGCCTCCTGGGCGGTAAGGGCGAGCAGATGGACGTCATTTCTTTCTATCCCGGAAGCGACCGCCTGTTGGCGCCGGAGCTTAAAAAACTTAAAACCGTGGTTGGAGCTCTGGAGAAGCGCCCCCGGCTGAAGCTTGTCGTACAGGGCCGTTTCGATCCCAAGCTCGATGGTGAGGCGTTGCGAACACAACGGGTAAAGCGTGCCCTCGCCGGGCAGATGGGCGTGACACTAGCTCCTGACGAGAAATTTGGGCGCATTGTGTTCGAAGATGCAAAGACCCAGCAAGCCCTGGAGAAGCTGCTTGAGATGCGGGATGGTGACGACGCCGTAGACCATTTTAAAACCCAATACGAAAAAGTGACCGGCAAAAAGGCCAAACGGGTGAATCCCGCATTGGCATTTTTCGGCAAGGAAAGTCCGGATACCGTTTTTTACAAGGCAATGTTCAAGGAATTGGTGACACTTGAGCCACTCACGGACACCGATCTGTTAGATCTTGCCCGGCGGCGCGCAGAAGCCATCGTAAGCGGTCTTAAAACGTCTGGCGAACTGGACACGCGCGTGACTGCGGGAACGTCCGGTCCCGTTAAGGAGGCCTCCACCGAAACCGTCAACACCAGACTTACACTCGAAGCCGTCAAGTCCTCATCTTAGCCCATGGAAATATTCCACTCTATACCCCCAAAACCACTGTGCCCAAGACTGACATGATTAACACCATTATCATGAAAATGAAATCCAGTATCAAGTCAACAAGTGTGTCGAACATGGTCTCCTCCCCCTAGTTAACGCAGTTATTATTAAAAAATTCCAGCGCTTCTTCAACCGAATCAAACAATATCCATTCTTTTTTAACAGTTCTGCCGGCCTCCTTCCGTGTTCTTTCAATGGTTGTACTGCCATGGTATTCGTAACAGTCCTGATAATGAGCGTAAAATGCATATCGTGTCATTTTGTTTGCCCTCCAGAAAATTTGTTAATCATTTAAAAGCCAGACGAAACAAAGAAAACCTGTTGCAGTATCTATTATAATTTGTTTATGTAAACGTCTAAAAGTTTATGAAAATGAACATAGCAGGCAAAAAAAATTACCTGAGTTCCCTGGAAATCCAAATGACCTTGCCAATGATACGAATGCTGTTCAATTCATTGCCCTGCAGGTAAATCGCAGAATAATCCTTGTTGTCACTGAGCAGAACAAGTTTATTGGGATGTTTTTCCACACGTTTGACCATGATCGTATCGTCAACACCCACGGCATAGATAGCCCCGGCCAAAATGTCTTTCTGAGATTCGTCTATCAGAATAGTATCTCCGTCTTTCATTTCGGGTTCCATGCTATTGCCAAAAATATCCATGAGCACCATCTTGTTCCGGTTGCCTTTGGTTGCCAGCCAGTCTTTTCGGAAGGCATAGTAACCTTCAATCTCTGAGCCGACTTCAAAAGAACCGCCCCCTGCGCTCAACCTGGCTTTTACTTTGGGTATGTTTTTAAATATGGAATCACTGGAAGCAGATTTTTTTATAAATGCTTGACCGGTCCCGGTTTCAACCCAGTCAGGATTTAATCCGTAAGTTTTATATAACTGCAATATCCATTTGTCCGGGATGGAGTTTTTTTTTCTGGCCTGTGTAATTGCGGATCGGTTGATCTTTAAAACGGAAGCCAATTCGGTTTGCGATGTTACTCCGGTTGCTTGAAAAACCCTTTGTAGAAAAGATTCAAACTTTGAAGCAGACATATTTTAACCTTGATCTTAACGTTAATAATGATTTTGGAATACGGTATTTTTTTTACGAACCCTTTAATAAATTGAGTTTAATCTTATAAACACATTAATTTATATATTGCAACACTTTTTTTGCAAAAATTAAAAAAAATTGACATTTATTTTTTTAATAACTATTTACCAATGATAAGTTAAATAAAAACCATTGGTCGGGAGGCAAGAAAATGAAACCAATAAAAAACCATATATTCCCGAGTGTTTTTTTAATCGCTTTAATTGCTTTACTTATCGCGGGTTGTGCTTCATGGCAAAAAAACTATGGTAAGCTTAAATATATACCCGAAAACTCAGAGGAAATAACCATTCAGAATTTGATCGACAAATGGGATGATTACCACGTTTACAGTTGCGACCATTATGACGGACCTCCGTTTCGATCGCCTCTGGGCATCATGTTCGATCCGAAAAATAATGATACACTGCTGGTGGGGAGCCGGTGGAAAAAGGTTAATGATCAAAAGCTGTTGACAGACATGACGAAACGGATTTTTCTGGCCACTCAGTATGAGCCCTGGCTCAATAAAATTTTAGGGCCGGACGGCCGGTTGTACGGATATCTCTATTACTCGTATGGCGTTGTGACACTTAAAATGGTTGGGGATAATGAAATGTATATATTTAACCTGGAGGAACCTCCTAATGAGGGTGGCCACAATGATTAATCGCTGCAGGTCGGTCTTGTTGGAATCGCTTTTGCCGGGGTCGGCATTTTAAGCGCTGCTTTCTGGAACGCCGTCATGGACGGTGCTCTCAAAATAACGGTGAAAGATAGCGGTCAAGGGATTGCTTCTGATGTCATTGACAGAATTTTTAATCCTTAAATATCAGATAAAAGCTCGTCGAATTTTACACCCACCCCTTTTGGATCTATCCTGACAATTTTTCCTGTGATTTTGATAGGGGTATCGGTATCCGGGAGAGAGAAAATCATTGAAAGCTCTTCTCCGACGAAAAAAGGTAGTTGAGTTTCAATAAACAGTCCGCTAATGCTTAGATTTTGAATAAAATCGCTAAAAGAGCGTTTACTTGCTGAAAATTCTGACCAGATGAACGTAGGTTTTCTGGGATGTTTCCTCTTCTCACCGAATTTATAAAGCTGCCATTTTTCCAAACTTTTTAGGAGCTTCCGCATTTTTATTTCTGATAAAGAAGCAATAATTGTCAATATTTTATTGTATACTTCTTCTCTGCTAATTTGGTCATCATTATTTGTCATCGGCTTTATTTCCAGATCTTTTGAGAAAGTCCTGTATCACTTCTTCAAGAAGTTCGTTAAGGGGTTCTTCAAATCAATCGCAAGTTTTTTTAGTTTATTTTTGGAGATTGTTTTCAATTCCGGTTGACAAAGATTTTCGAGCTATGAATTACCCTTACTATGATTTTTTATTGAAATCAATAAAAAAAGGTTTTGTCTGTGATAATAAAATAATCCAGCCATGGCGGTTAAGAAATACTCTGGTTATGTTCGGCGCCTAAATTTTTTACCGCTGCCGAATACGGCATTCACCATTTCAAGACTGCCGCCAGGAGCCAGCAATTCGTTCATGATATTGCCCCCTCTTTATGAACCGGTTTTTTTCTATCCCGGCATTTAAAATTTAATTGTATGCCATCAGGTTAAGCTTACCCATCAAGATTGTGTGCTGGTTTTTGGCTGCCGGTTTCGGGTTCACGGGTAAAAAATGTAGAATCGAAGTTCCGGTTAAAAGATTTGTAGGCGTTCACGGGTTCAAAGGTTCAGGGGTTCAAGGTTCCATTCTTATCCCCGCACTGCATTTGGGATTCGTATTTACGATAAAAGCGTGAGTTTCGTCAGGCCTGATCCAACATTTGAAGCTAAATTGGCAATTACTTGGGAAAATGAACATTTGTAATGAGGACTTCGAATCTTCAATGCCTTCTTTGTCCTTAACCCTGAACGTTGAACCCTGAACCTGTGAACGGTTATGATTTTTCCAAATACGCCAAACAAAAAGACCTGGCCCTGATGCAGAAAGTGTTTTGGCAAATTCCGAGAATCATCGGGCAGAAGGTCAAATACAGCAATATTTCCAAAGAGGAAAGATCCAGGGACGTTAAAAACGTCATCGACCTTCTGGTCAAGGCATGCGTATGCCATCAGGTATTTCACAGTCATTATTCCCGTCAGCTGTGTGGAACAAGGGCGCTGGAGATACAGATCGGAAACGTTTGCATCCGGTAAAAAAAATGATGCATGCGTCCCTTCGAAGAGAGCATCAGGAAGATGTAAAATTCAGCCTGAAGCGCGGGAGGGGGTATCAGTCTGATCAGAGTCGCATCTGGAACAACATTTCCGAAAAGTCAGCTCGCATGAATGTGGAATCCCCGACCCATGCCATGGCCGATGTTTATGAGAGCTATGAGGACAAACTGTCCGAATTTATCAATAAGTTTCAATTGATTGAGTGGCAGGTGGGCGCGGTGTTTGCCATAGACGGACAGATCGTCGTGCTGGAGGGTTTTGGTTGCCATGACACATTTATGAGGTTTTTCGATAAACTGGTAAAAAGTTATGCAATCGATGCTTTTGACAGGCGTGATAAACAGCAGAGCAAATCCGTTCCGCCAAACAGGGCGCGTAATTTTATAGAATCAGCACTCAAAAGCAAAGGAGAACGCCATCTTTCCATTGGAATAGGAGAAAACATTACATTCGAATCTCGCATGGTATCCGGGGCAGCTCTGGTTGAAAAAGACCGCGTGTTACATCTGTCCGCGTTTAGAAAGGAAAAAAGAGGACACAATTCGAGTATTGGATTTAAGCGCTTTTCCCGAAGGAAAAGGCGCCGGTAAAATCGTTTTTTTATTAGGTGGACCGAGTTGAAAATATTAAATCCCTGCTTCTGAGCCATTAAAAAAAGAAATAAGGATTGACAATGGTAACATTTGTGATACTATAATGACAGAAGAATCCGATAATGGAATTAGTCGAATATTTAGATGAAAAGGGTCGTAGCCCGTTCGAGAACTGGTTTAAAAGAATTAATGCTCATGCCGCCGCAAAGGTCACGACAGCTCTTGTTCGATTGGAAGGTGGCAACATCTCTAATACTAAAAGCGTGAGTGCCGGTGTTTATGAATTGAAAATGGATTTCGGTCCAGGTTATAGAGTTTATTTCGGCTATGACGGCCCTAAAGTCGTGATCCTCTTAGCTGGTGGTACAAAAAAGCACCAGGGTAAAGATATTGAGAAGGCAAAAAAGAGATGGACTGATTACAAGGAACGGCAAAAAAAAGAAACATAGAAAGGAGGGCTTTAAAATGCCTCTTACCCGAAAATTCAAAGAAACAGTAATGCTACGCGCTAAACAAGATCCGGATTTCCGCCGGGAACTCATTGTTGAAGCAACCAATGCTTTTCTAGACGGTGATATTGACACTGGGAAACGGCTGATTCGAGATTATTTGAATGCAACTGAAGGGTTTCCATCTATCGCCGGTGAGCTAAAACAGAATGAAAAAAGCATTCGCCGTATGATTGGTCCCCGAGGAAATCCGACCTTGAGAAATTTCGCCAACCTTTTGAATGCGTGTAAGCGTCGCGAAAGTTTGGAACTCCGTGTGTGTCAATAATGAAATATATAATGAATTTAACTTGATATAATAGGTGTCCATTTGTGTTCATTCGTGGTTAAAAACTTTCTGTGCGCTTCGTGGCTTAGTGGTGAATGAAGGAAATAGGTATGCGGGTGAGAAAATCTGGCACCAAAGCCAAAGATCTCGGAAATTGCCCGATGGATCATTGGAGGTAACATTCCAGGTTGCCGGACTGGATGAAATCGGGCAATGGGTCATGGGTTTAGGCCCCGAGGCTTATGTTGAAGAACCGAAAAAGCTGAGAGACGGGGTCAAGGCCGACATGAAAAAAGCTTTATTTCAATATGAAAGAATAATGCCTGCCAACTCAGAAACTACTGTTTTGAACAGCCGGATTGATTATGTAAGGTGAATCGATCTGTTTTTTTTTTAATTGAATGCTCTGAGCAATTTCTATATAGAGTCAAAAGATTAAAATATATACTTTTAATTCAGGAATATATCCTGACTTGTTACCAAAGCGCCAAAAAAACAGAGGAGAAAGTTATAATCGACTAGACATCCCGAAGTCCCCCATTTTTTAGGTTCCAAAGGAGCATAACAATTTTAATTATCAATGAACCCGGCATAGACAGGTGAACGAATGCCAAGAGGCGAAACACCCCGAGAAGGTCAGTTACTGACAGGTTCTCTTTTCAGCGAACCCATGCGTGTGGAGACGGTCCGTCCAAGCGGTGACGGAACCTGGGTGATGGGTTTAATTGGGGTTCAATCTGAGCGGTTTCGCAAGGTGACGCTTCGTTCTCAGGATTTAAAAACTCTTTCCATTATCGACACCGAATATCGCTATGACGGTGACGGTCAAGTGCTTCGTCTTGGCCTGCAAGCTTATGCCCTTGGCATTGCCTATGAATTTGATTCCTATTTCGGCCTTTCAATTTCCAGGGTTGATCCGCTGCCCCATCAGCTTGAAGCTGTCTATGACTATCTCCTTAAAGTGGCCCACGTTCGGTTTTTGCTTGCCGATGATGCCGGCGCCGGCAAAACAATTATGGCAGGGCTCCTCATCCGTGAACTGCGACTCAGGGGATTAGCTGAGCGTATTTTGATTGTTTGCCCGGCAAATCTTTCATTTCAATGGCAACGCGAGCTTAAGGAAAAGTTTGACGAAAAGTTTTTGGTAATGAAAGGAAGTGATATTCGTGACCAGTTCGGTGTTAATCAGTGGCTTGAACAGAATAAAATCATCACATCTCTCGATCTTGCCAAACGAACCGAGATTTTGCCTGGATTAAAGCAGGTTCATTGGGACCTGGTTATTGTTGACGAAGCTCACCGCATGTCTTGGACTCCTCCTGCACGAAAGACAGCCCGTTATGCACTGGGCGAGTTGCTTAGAGATGCCTCGGACCACGAGCTTTTATTGACGGCAACTCCCCATAAAGGCGACCCGGAAAACTTTTCACTGTTTTTGCAGCTTCTCGATGAAGATGCCTATGCCGATGTCCGTTCGATCCGTGAAGCCATGGAACGTCGACGCGCGCCCTTTTATTTGCGACGCACCAAGGAGGCAATGGTATATTTTCCGGAGCGGCGAAGTGACGGTTCATGGGCAGCGGAAAAAATATTTACCAAAAGAATTCCCCATACCGTCGACTTTCAGTTCGACGGACCGGAATCTGAACTTTACAAGGATGTCACCCGATTCGTGAAACGGCAAAGTGCAAAAGCAGCCGCACAGGGTGATGATCCGCGTGCCCGGGCAGTCGGTTTTCTGATGTCATTGTATCAACGCCGGCTGGCCTCCAGCACCTTCGCTATGAGGCGCAGTCTGGAGAACCGCATACGACGGTTGGAGGAAGGATTAAAACGTGCCCAGGAACTGGCCCGGCTTGCACCGCCGGACCTTCCTGATGCTGAAGAGCTCGAAGAAATGGAGGACTTTGAGCGAGAGCGACTTGAAGAGATGCTGGAAGCCATCACTTTAGCCAGCAATGCCAAACAGGTGCACGAAGAAATAGATGAGCTTCGGCAGCTTGCCGAACAGGCCAAATCAGTTGAGGGAACCAAATGGGAGGCAAAGCTGCACAAACTCAAAGATCTGTTGAATCAGGAAGGCTTCTTCGACCATTCTGAGAAACGCCTTTTGATATTTACAGAATTCAAGGACACCCTCAATTATCTGATGGACAACCTGAAATCATTGGGGGTTCAAGGTCGGATCTATCCATGGAGGGATGAAGGCAGGATCGCGAAATGAACCTGGCACAAGAATATATTCGGAACAACAGTTCCGTGAGGGCGACATTCAGATTCTGGTGGCCACCGAAGCGGCGGGAGAAGGTATCAACCTGCAAGTCTTCAATTTCCTTTTTAATTATGACATTCCGTGGAATCCGAATCGGCTTGAACAGCGCATGGGCCGCATCCATCGTTACGGCCAGCGCAAAGACTGCCTTATTTTCAATTTTGTGGCAACGAACACGATTGAGGGCCGAGTGCTTCAACGCCTTCTTGAGAAGCTTCAGGAAATCCGGGATGCTTTGGATGACGATGCCGTTTTTAATGTCGTGGGAGAGATGCTGCCTTCCGCTCATGTCGAACGTATCTTGCGCGATTATTACGCGGGGAAACTTGGAGATGCAGATCTTGAGGATCGCCTGCTTGAAAATGTGGATGAGGGCCGCTTTTGTGCCATTTGCCAAAATGCTCTGGAGGGTCTGGCCTCCAAAAAGCTTAATCTGGAAATGCTGATCGAACGAAAGGCCCGGGCTCAGGAACGCCAGGTTGTCCCGGAAACGATTGCGCGTTTCATTCGGGAAGCTGCCAAATATGTGCCGCTTAAACTTAAGATTGTCGAGGGATTTTCGCATACATTTGAACCTGGCCAGACGCCTTCGGTATTGCGGCAATACGAGCACGATGCGAATTGGAAGAAACACGCAAGGAGCGGTTTGCAGAGGTAACCCGAATTGCCGATCACGTTGAGTTGTCCCTGACAGAACTTTTACAGCGGGCCGATGAAGAAATCGGCAGAGTGACGGATGAAAAAGAAGCCGATGTTCAAGGCGCCGACGGCCGACTGGCAAGGGCCGAAAATCGGCATGCTGAGCTTCTGGCCCGCCGTGAGCGGCGAAGGCAGGAACTGGAACGACAGCGGTCGCTTTCCCTTCAGGCGGTGGACCGGATTGCCAGCGTGCTTGTTTTACCTCATCCGGAGCGTGAGGCACCGGATGTCCGTCGCATGAGGCCCAATCTGAAAACCGAGGCTGTTGCCATGCGGGTCGTTATGGAGTATGAAACAGCAAATGGGCGTCAGGTCTATGATGTTCACGAAAAAAATCTCGGCTATGACATCACAAGTCTTGACCTGAATTCCGGCGAACTTCGCCTGATTGAAGTTAAAGGGTTGTCGGAAGCTGCGGGGACCATCCTGTTGACCCCGAATGAGCGACGTGTGGCCGAAGATCGACGCGATTGCTACTGGCTCTATGTGGTTACTAACTGCACAACAGAACCCGTATCGCAGGAGCCGATCAAAGACCCGGCCCGGTTTCCCTGGCGAGAGGTCTCCAAGGTGGCCCATTACTGGTTAGATGTGAACGCCATGACAAAACCCATGCAGGTGCGGGAGGATCAGTCGCACTATAGTGAGCAGAAAACATGAAATCTTTTGAATATGGCTATTATCTTGAAACACCACTCTCCCATGCGCTTCTGATGACCATGCGTTCGTTGGGTGAATTCAGGGGCCGCCAGACACTTTATGCCGACCAGTCCCCTGAAGTTCTCGATACCTTACGTCGCGTTGCCATCGTGCAGAGCACTGAATCATCGAACAGAATAGAAGGGATAACCGTCGCCCCAGGGAGAGTTGAGGCCCTTGTTGCAAGGAAATCCAAACCACGTGACCGATCTGAACAGGAAGTGGCGGGGTACCGGGATGTTCTTGCATCTATACACGCCAATCATACCAACCTGCAACTGTCGACCAGGCTTATCCTGGACTGGCATCGCGCGCTGTACCGCTTCACCGACGAAAAGGGCGGCAAGTGGAAAGAAAAGGACAATGCTATTCTTGAGATCAAGCCGGACGGGCGTCAGGCTGTGCGCTTCCGGCCTGTTTCTGCTCTGGCCACGCCGGAATTCATGAACCACCTGCTGAAACTTCTCAAGGAGGCAATGGATAATACGGAAACAGACCCCTTGCTGCTAATTGCCACTTTCATCCTCGATTTTGAATGTGTTCATCCCTTCAAAGACGGCAACGGCCGCATAGGACGCCTTCTTACTCTGTTGCTGCTCTATCAGGCAGGATACGAAGTCGGAAGGTACATAAGCCTTGAACGCATCGTCGAGGAGAGCAAGGAAACATACTATGACGCCCTGTACAAAAGCTCGCAGGGCTGGCACGAAGGCAAGCATGATCTTCGGCCGTGGTGGTATTACTTCCTGGGCATGCTCATTGCGGCCTATAAAGAATTTGAAGACCGGGTAGGAGCAATAACCTCTGCTCGCGGGGCAAAGCGTGAGATGGTTCGAAGCGCCATTGAACGTTTGCCAGAGCGGTTTGCGATAGGCGACCTCAAACGGGCTTGTCCCGGAGTGAGCTACCCGACACTTCAGCGTGCGCTCGCCGATATGAGAAAGGAAAAAAAAGTGAGATGTCTGGGCAGAGGGCCTGATGCCGAATGGGAGCGCATCAATGGCTGATAAGATAATCTTATCACGACATTTCATAGTGATAAGATTATGATGAAATGAGGACATTTCTCATTTGCGCAATGAATACGCCAAATGCGCAAGGAAATGACTCATAAATGACTCAAATGAATAGCACATTAATGTAGGACTAAATGTAGGAATAAGGCGATATGAGAGAAAATAGGTAGGTTAAGACCGCTAGGTAGCAATAGGGTAATACCGAATGAAATGAGCAATGAAATGGGTAATACGGTTGTAGCTAAATCAATCACCTGCGGGAATAGGGAACGTGAATGAAAAAGCCAGGATAAGGGTGACGGAAATTTTATAAGCCACAAATTGAACGGAAAATTAGCCGACAATATCAAATAGCCGGACAAACGAATTCATAAATCGTATGATCAACATGGACCAATAGAAAAGGAGGGCCCATGATTGATCAACAAGATTTACTGGATTCAAAAGGCATTGATAAGCTTACGCCTAAATTGAAAGAATTGCTCAATGAGACCCGGTTAAAACTCAAAGGTGCTGAACGACGGAAATTTATGGCCAAGGTTGTTCGTCTTTTGGGCCGAGGCGGTCAAATCCGTGCGGAACGCGAACTGGGCTGGGAGCGGAAAACGATCATTAAAGGAACCAAAGAGTTGGAATCCGGTTTCGACTGTATCGATAATTTTTCCGGTCGTGGTAGATACCCTATCGAGAAGAAGCTGGAAAATCTTCTTGAGGACATCACACAGATTGTCAGCCCCGTGAGCCAATGTGATCCAACCTTTCGTTCGACCGAGCTATATTCGCCGCTCACGGCCGAAGAGGTTTACCGCCGCTTGATCGAAGACAAAAATTACCGTCCGGATCAATTACCAACCGTACGAACCATCGGCACCAAGCTGAACCAACTGGGTTTTCGTTTGAAAAAGGTAACCAAATGCAAGCCTAAAAAAAAATAGCTCAGACAGATGACATCTTTGAATATGTCCATACAGCCAACCGCATTGCTGATGAAACCGAAGGGGTGATTCGTATCTCCATTGATACCAAAGCTACTATAAACGTTGGTCCTTTTTCCCGGGGCGGTTACAGCCGCCACGGGGTTAATGCTTGTGATCATGATTTTAAACCGGACACGGTATTAAAACCCTTTGGCATATTTTTACCAGCGGTTGACGAGAATCATTTTTATTTTACCGAGAGCAACGCTACCGCGGACTTCATGATAGATGCACTTGAAGATCTTTGGCCAAACATCAAAGCCAGGTTCAACCCCCATACAATAGCTGTCAATGCCGACAACGGACCTGAAAATAATAGTCGCCGCAGCCAGTTTATGAAAAGACTGGCTGAATTTGCAACAAAGCATGAAGTCGGGATCAGTCTGATTTATTATCCTCCGTATCACAGCAAGTATAATCCCATTGAAAGAGTCTGGGGAGTGTTGGAAAACCACTGGAAAGGACAATTGCTTGACAGCGTTGAAAAAGTCGTCGGGCTGGCGAAAACCATGAAGTACAATGGTAAGAATCCAGTGGTAAAACTGATTCGTGGTACATATGAAAAAGGTGTCAAGTTAACCCAAAAAGCGATGCAACAATTAGAAAAAATGATAGAGCGCGTGACGGGCATCGAAAAGTGGGCTGTAGATATACCTTGGTATTAGATTGTACATAAAGTGGATATATTATTTTCTATTATCCTTAGGTCTAAACAAAAATAACCTTATGAAATCTTTTTAAAATAATGATATTTTCTCTATTATTCTCTATGTGGCATACACGTCAATAAATGTACGTGTTTGCCCATATTTTAAGGACGTATAATAGTTAGGAGGTGAGAGAAATCAAGGAAAGAACGTGTCTATATATTAATAATCAATAAATTAGTGAAAATCTTTTGGAGGAAGTATGAAATTTTGCAATCGCGAAATAATACCGAGAATTTTTTTACTTCTAATAACGTTGTGCATTCTGCATACACCCCAAGCCTTTAGCCAGGAGGAGGAAGAAATGGCCGTAGCAAAAACTCCAGAACAAATACAATTAGATAAAGAAGAAAACAAACAGAAAATCGCTGAAGCAAAAAAAGCCGCAGCTCAAGCAAAACTTGCTGAAGAAACCGCAAAGAAAACCCTCAAAGAACTCAGTTACCCTAAATCCGAAACAAAAGGACTTGAAGGTATTATTACTACCAGCGACACTGCCGGATATGTGGCCGAACTGTTGTCCTATGAATCACTTATCAACGCAACGAAGAAGGTGGCCGAAAGCCTTAAAGATGAAATAAAAGAAAAGAAAGTCATCATCTCCACATCCTTCGATGTCGGTGATCAATTTGCATTATGGGGCATCTTGAATACACGGGCGGATGTTATGCTGCAGCAACTTACGACATTAGAAAACGAGTTTAAACCAAAAGGAGTTTCAAAACTCCCCATCACGCCTGAAAGCATCACAGCAGCTATTGCCGCAGCCCCTGCAATTCTGGGAGCTGTCACGGATATCTCCAAATTCTTTAAAGTTGACCGTGAAATAAAGTCCCGCAGCACCGTCAAACTGTCCAACAACTCGCTTATAGCGGCCACAGCCGCATCGGTTAAGGAAAAAGCCGCTCCAAGCGGCATCTACATTCTTTCCCTGGACTTCAAAACGATAGGAGCGTTATCGACAAAGGTCCAGAATCTCCTGGCAAAGAATGTTGAAATAATCGCATTAAAATCTGATGTCAGGAAATCCGTAGAAGAAGATCTGCAAAAATTGGCCACGATCCGAGAAGACATTAAGCAAAAACAAAAGGAAATTGCCAGTGAAAGAGATGCTGTCAACAAGGCACAGCTGGAGAAGGAATTAGAGCAGCTCAAAGACGACGAATTAACTTATGTCCAAATTGAAGAGGCTCTTAAGGTAGCTGAGAAACGCTTTGACGATACGACCGCTGCCACCATCGCGTTCGTAGATAGTTTGACAGAGAAATCCGATGACAAGCTCTCACTTCTGGAAACAGTCTCCGCAATGGATTACCTGAAAGCAAACAATGACGCAACACTGTTATTAATCGAAATTTCCTCAACTGGCGGAGAGTACGAAACCTCTAAAGGATCGTTATTCACTTCACCCAAAATATCCTATCTCGGGGCGGTCGTTCTATCGTATGTCCTGATTGACAACAATAAGCACTACGTCACATCGGGCGTCGTTCCTGTCAAGAAAGGCGCGCGGTATAAGAGCCTTATCAAATAACACGAGTAGAAATAGTCATTCCTATCGGCGACAAAACAGAAAGGAGTAAACCATGAATCTAGACTATTTGTTCGAAGAGGCATTGAATAACGAGCTTTCCAGTAAACACGCGGCCAAGTCGTTGCCCAGGGAGTTCGCGTCTGAGCTAGATCAATATCTGACAGAGCAGATAATCGACACGTCCGGCCTATTGGACTATTCCAACAGGACACAGCACGTTGAAACGGAACTTGAACATGTGGTTAGGGCGTACAAACGCCCTTCCCTGCTTATAAAGAACGGTGTGATTGAACCGTGCGCGTCCGATACCTGGAAGGAAATTATTGACCAGTACCGAACGATTATCAGCAATGCAGCACAAAGCGTAGGCCGCATTGAATTAAAAAATCATGGCCAGTTTGCATGGGTCGGAACTGGATTTCTGATCGATGGTAACCGGATTATTACTAACTGCCATGTTGCAAAGGATTTCATCGAACGGGACGGAGAAGGATACAGCTGGAAGAAAAATCCCAATACGGGCAAATTCATTCGGGGCAGAATTGACTTCCTGGAGGAATACGAAAACCCCAACGAAGAAGAATACAACATTACTGATATTGAGTACCTGGCTCCCGATGATGAACCGGATGTCGCGATTTTAAAAATCGACGAATCCGCTGGAGTTTCGCCATTATCCCTTTCGCCGTTTGCCGCCGAAGATACGATGATTATCACCGTAGGATATCCCTGGAAGGATTCCCGTGTATCGGGTAGATGGGAGGAAATACATCTCCGTATCTATAACGATATCTATGATGTAAAGCGTGCTGCTCCAGGAAAAATCATTGAAGCGAATCCAATAGAATTTAGCCATGATTGCTCAACGCTGGGTGGAAACTCCGGTTCAGCTTGTATCGATATCGAAACAGGAAAGGTACTTGGATTACATTATGGCGGACAGTATGTAAAAAATCTTGCCGTTTCAGCTGTGCATCTGATGGAACTGGCGTAATCCTGGTAGAATTTAGTTAATTATCATTATGAAACAAATGACCTAACAAAATAAATTCAGCCGCCGCGATTCTCGAGCGTGACCTTGTGTTTAGGGAGATTCGGGATTCTTGTGTGCCTAGTAATTTTGCGTGAAGCGCGTATCTGATTTGCAGCGTTAACCATACTTTTGATATCTGATAGTGATTACATGCTTTTCGAGGTTTTGAAACTTGACAAATCGGGAGCCATTGCATTGATTTTCAACGATGAAATTCTGGATACGCACCAGCAATAAGGACATTGTCATGTCCGTACGCAACTTACACTAAAAACCGTTCGACGAAGGGATACGAGGCATGATGGAACTTTACCGGGAGTACCTGCGTGAGTGGTTGCCGGTGTTCATTAATGGGCATTTGTTGACATTTTATAGATCTTAGATATTTTTTGCCGGGCCAGGGTTTGATGTAGTCGGCAATCCGGGGAGCCCTGCCATTACATACGAAGAGATCCGCAATGCAATCTGACACCGGGATCACATCTTGGCATTTGACCAGTCGGAAGGCGGATGATGGTAAGGAAAAAGGTTAGGCTCTTCTTAAGGTCGAATGTTTCCGGGGTCAGGCCAAGCTAGATGCACACCAGTCAGGGTATTGGAGTAAAAACAGGGCTGTTTTTTGGCCTTAAAACGATGTTTTCAGGGCTGAAAAAGAGCTCTTAAACAATCAGAGAATCGGGATAATGGTGTAGAAAGTTCCCGATGGGTGGAACCGACAAATTTTTGATTTTTTTGCCGGGCTTAGGTTCCGAGCCGGAAACACTTTTAACGAAACTTGGCGCTAAGTACTATATCAAAAATGACTTTCGGATATTTTAAATAATATAGTGATATAAATGTGGAAAGCATGCAAAGACAAAAAAAGATTTTAATTATCGCCGGACCGAATGGGGCGGGCAAAACGACATTCGCCACTGAATTCCTTCCCAAGGAGGCCGAGTGCCCCAATTTTATCAACGCGGATCTTATTGCCGAAGGTATCAATCCCTTTCGTCCTGAAGCAAGTTCGATTCAAGCATCCAGGATGATGATTGAAATGATGAAAACCTATGTGAAAAGGGGCGAAAGTTTTTCCTTTGAAACGACCCTGAGCGGGAAAAACTATATTAGACTTATTCCAGAATGGCAGAAAAAAGGGTACAGGGTAAAGCTCTATTTTTTGAGGCTTCCTGATCCGGAGTTTGCCGTTGCCCGTGTGAAGCAGCGTGTTAAGGAGGGAGGGCACAATGTTCCGGAAGATGTGGTTCGTCGCCGGTTTCATTCCGGACTGAGCAATTTTGAAAGTTTATACAAAGATATTGTAGATGAATGGGTCCTTGTTGACAACTCGGGAGAGTGGCCTGTTTTTATCGATGAAGGAGAAAGGGATGGATGATCTGCAAACGAATCATGCCAGAAAAAAATTGGATGATCCTGACATAAGGCTTGCCGAAAAGGCTCTCATCCGTGCCGCCTTAAAGGCCCGTGAACGTGCCCGGCGCTTCGGCCACGGCATCATTATTTATGAAAACGGAAAAATTGTAGAGAAACTTCCAGACAAAAACGAGTGAAATAGAAGCCCAAAACATGTATGGCCATCGATCTTATCCTTCAGATAATTGCGCTTGACGGACCAGACCGAGCTAAATGCACACCAGTCAAGGGATTGGAGTAAAAACAGGGCTGTTTTTTGGCCCTAAAACGATGTTTTCGGGGCTGAAAAAGGGCTCTTAAGAAATCAGGGAATCGAGGTTCTTTCCAATTAAGCAATCGGGATGCTGGTGCAGAAAATTCAGGATGGTTGAAACCGATGGAATGTGGTGGCGAACCTTATCATATGACAAATCAAGGGGCGCTGTATTGATTTTCAACGATGAAACTCTGAATATTCACCAGCAACAGGAAAACCGTTATGCCTGTACACAACTTACACAGAAAGCCGTTTGACGAAGGGACACGAGGCATGCTGGAACTTTACCGGGAGTATCTGTGCGAGTGGCTGCCGGTGTTTATTAATGTGTCGTCTGTGGATATTTTACAGATTTTCGATATTTTTTGCCGGGCCTGTGTTAGAATTTGGACGAATATGTTTTTATGCTTTAAATTGAGGATTGGATAGAATAGAAGCTGATGTGATGGGGATGATCACCGAATGGGTAGCGGCCTTAAAGATCACCATTTAACCATTAAAGTAAAAACTTCCGTCTGAAAGGGCAAGGGGGCTCATAATGTTAAAAAGACTCTATGCAAACAATTACCGCTGTCTGGTCAACTTCGAGATGAATTTCGACAAGTTGACTTTGTTAGTGGGGCCGAATGGAGGCGGCAAGTCCAGCCTGTTTGATTTGCTTTATGGAATCCGCCATCTGATTATCGACAATGCCAAAGTTGGGGATGTATTCCTGCCTGAAGATCTGACTTCATGGGTTAAAAACACGGAACAATCCTTTGAACTGGACGTGGAGGGAGTAGGCGGTCTATTTTCGTATAAACTGGTTGTTTCGCACAAACTCGACTTCAAGAAACAGCGAGTTGAACTTGAGCAATTGATGTTTGACGGTAAGCCATTATTTGAATTCAAGCAAGGCGAGGTGAAGCTCTTCCACGACGATCACAAACCAGGACCTGAATATTCGTTCGATTGGAGCGTATCGGCTTTGGCTACCATTTTTGTCAATAGACCGGACAATAAAAAACTGACCTGGTTCAAAGAATGGGTTCAGAAGCTGTTTATCGTCAGCCTCCAGCCAAAAGCGATGTCTTCTGAAACTGAAGAAGAATCCGACTGGCTTAACCGTGACGGTACAAATTTCGCTTCCTGGTACCGTTATGTTTCCCAGGAACATCAGGACAAAGTTTTCCAGTTAATAAAACAGTTACGCGACACCATTCCGGGCTTTCATGCCTTCAAGCTGGAGCAGGCCGGAAAGCATCGAATTCTCAAAGTCGGCTTTATAGACGGAAATGAGGACACAACCCCAATATACTTTGACTTCGAACAGATCAGTGACGGTCAGCGGATCATGATCGTTTTATATTCGCTGCTCCTCGGATTACAGGATCTTGGGCATACTGTTTTTATCGACGAGCCGGAAAACTACCTTTCGCTTTCAGAGATCCAACCCTGGCTCATGGAGCTTAACGATGCTTGCGGTGAAGGCTTCCCACAGGCCGTGCTTATCAGCCATCACCCTGAACTGATCGATTATCTTGGTGTGGAATGCGGCAGTTGGATCGAACGGGACCCTCTCGGCCCATCTCGTGTGAAGAAACTGCCGGAAAGGATTGATCAGGGACTGAAACTTTCTGATCAAATCGCCAGGGGGTGGACGGAATGACTACACGACGCGTAAAAATCGTTCTCCTTTGCGAGGATTCCCAACACGAAGCCTTTACCCGCCGTTTTCTCAACGGAATGGGTTGGAATACAAGGGAGTTGCGGGTGGAGAAAAGCCCCTCAGCCCGTGGATCAGCGGAACAATGGGTTCGAGAAAGATTCTCGATAGAGCTCAAGGTATATCGGCAGAGAAGGCAGCGAGCGGCTTCGGCCTTGATAACAATGTTGGATGCGGATTTGAAATCAGTAGAAGATCGGATTAATGAGTTCGAAGAGGAGTGTGTTTCTCGTCAGACACCTTTTCGAAAGGATGACGAAGCGGTGGCAAGCGCAGTTCCGAAGCGCAACATTGAAACATGGATCTGTTACCTCAACGGAGAAAAAGTGGACGAGCAAACCATTTATGACAAATTGAACAGAGAGCGCAAATGCAAACCGGCCGTAGATAATTTGGTGGATCTATGCCAGTCAACTGGATTATCAGGGGATGCTCCCGCCTCGCTGTCAGCAGCCTGTGAGGAATATAATGGCAGAGTCAGGCCCATGAAGGGATAGCAAGGAGCCATAATTGTGGATATCGACAATGCCCCTGTTGATGCGCCTGAAAGTCAAAAAATGTCCCTAAAAAACATAACTGATGTCCCTTAAAATCCGTATCAAAGGGGGTCGGACCGAGCTAAATGCTCATCAGTCAAGGGATTGCAGTAAAAACAGGGCTGTTTTTTGGCCTTAAAACGATGTTTTCGGGGTTGAAAAAGGGCTCTTAAGAAATCAGGGAATCGAGGTTCTTTCCAATTAAGCAATCGGGATGCTGGTGCAGAAAAATCGCGATGGTTGAAACCGATGGAATGTGGTGGCATACCTTATCATATGACAAATCAAGGGGCGCTGCATTGATTTTCAACGATGAAACTCTGTACATGCACCAGCAACAGGAACACTGTCATGCCTGTACGCAACTTACACCAACAGCCGTTTGACGAAGGGACACGAGATAAGCTGGAACTTTACCGGGAGTACCTGCGTGAGTGGCTGTCGGTGTTCATTAATGGGCATTTGTTGACATTTTACAGATTTTCGATATTTTTTGCCGCGCCTGGATTCGACGTAAACGGAAATCCGGGAAGTCCTGCCATTAGATACCATGACATCAAGTGCTGGTTCGGGCGGATTAAAAGCAGGGAGAAATGAGATGTGAGCGATCAGTCCGACAAGTTTCCCTGGCGCGAGGTGAGCAAGGAGGATCATTTCTGGATAGAAGTCGGTTCCATGACAAAACCGATGCGGGTTAGGGGACCAGCCGTAGTTTGGAGATAAACATCATGAAGGCAAAAGGTAATCTGGCGGTTCCAAAACAATTAGCCGCCTTTATGAAAAGAGGCGAAAGCTCGACACTCGAATTCAAGCGTTCCACAGCCGAGCTTCAGGGCGCTATGCGGTCTTTGTGTGCCTTCGTAAATGGGGCCGGAGGGATGGTGATCATCGGTGTTGGACCGGATGGTCGATTGCTCGGCCAGGATGTCTCCGATGCCACCCAGCAAAAGATTGCCGCAGCATTGGACCGCTTCTCGGTGCCCCTTGATGCCCTGCGCGAGATTCTTCTCAACGCCGTCATGCATCGCGACTACTCAGACTATTCCGGTTATGTGGCCATCTTGGTCTTTGATGACCGGATCGAGATACAAAGCCATGGGCTTCTTCCCTGGGGTGTGACTGTGGAACAGCTTTCCGGTCCGCACCGCTTAAAGCTTCGAAATCCGCTGATCGCCGAAGCCTTTCACCGCACTGGGGCAGTGGAGGTTTGGGCCGGGGAACCAATCGAGTCATAGCGATGTGCGAGAAACACGACGCGGCTCTGCCCATCTTCGAAGAGCGCCAGGGATTTTTTATTGTCACATTCAATGTGTCCATTGCCGAGGCCGCAGAAATAACCTCTAAGGCACCAGTCATGGCACCAGTCATGGCACCAGTGCGCCGGTTTCTAGAACTCCTGTTTTCAAAGGGCACCCTCGGAAATTTGGAGATACTTGCAGAATTAGGGCTTAAGAACCGGAGGCGTATGTGCGAGAACTATATCGCCACCGCCCTGGGAGCAGGATTGATTGAATATACAATACCAGACAAACCTAATAGCCGATTGCAAAAGTACCGGCTGACTTTGGCGGACCGAGCGGTGATAGAGGGCGAAGGAAAGGCATGATTACAATATGTTCGCTTCAGAAAGGGCCGTAAAAGGGCCATCGGTTCCATCCAGACTCATAGAGGTGGTCTTTCATGAATGTTGTTTATGAACCCAAAGGAAGGGCTCGGGAATACTCGGCGCTCGCATGCAATCTCTATATATGATGCACGCATGAGGACTATTTGCGGCAGTTTCACCTCGCCACTCGTGCTGATTTTGATAAATTGCTCATTAAGAAACTATCAGAAGCTCTAAATAGCGAACAAAAAAGGAATTTTGTTACCAACCTGCTCCAGGAGATGAGCCGGGAAGGGATTATCCGGCCTGTTGGCGACAAACGAGGCAAAGGGGCCGAGTGGGAATTGTATAAAATGGACCCGAAAGACTTGGCTTAGACTGTGTTTTACACAATTCAATAACCATTAAGTCATATAACCATCAAAAATAATTAAGATTTTAATTGTATAAAAATTTGGTGTTTTGTCAGTTGAGAAAGAGTTTGCGTTCGGGATGAGTTGCGGGAAAACGTGCATTCAGGTATGCTAAATAGTTTTATAATAAGGGATTTGGTTTAAAGATCCAATCCCCGATGAATCTGATGGCGATAATCGCGTTCATGGGGGCTTAAAACTTTGAAGTCATCGACAGCGGTTATAGATTGCGAGAACAGGCGGTATTCGAAACTGCTTATTGAGCGGCTGGGTAAAGATGCTCCTGCTCGACTTTGGGCAATCGGCAGCCCGGATCTGATCGGTATCCCCAAAATCGCGCTTTTCTGTTCTAAAATCTGTCCCGGCGATGCCATCCTTAAGGCCATGGATCAGGCACAAAAATGGCGCAACCAGGGCCGATGCATTATCAGTGGATTTTACTCACCCATTGAAAAAGAATGCCTGCAGATATTATTGCGCGGACGTCAGCCGATCATCATCTGTCCTGCGCGAAGCCTTGAAAGGATGAGAATTCCAACTGAATGGCGCGAGGGCATTGAAACAGGCCGGATTTCACTCTTATCCCCCTTTGAGCCCCCACAACGTCGCGTCACCGCCGCACTTTCGGAACAGCGCAACAAACTGGTTGCTGCTCTATCCCAAGAAGTCTATTTTCCGCACATCACAACGGGCGGTAATAGCTATCGGTTATCAAAACTAATTGAAAAATGGGGCATTCCAATTACTAAAAATTCAAATTTACACTCTCAACAATTGATCTAAAAGAAAACAACGACGGTCAGGTCTTCATTCTTCACATTTTATCGAAAAACTGATTGACCCTTGGAATGAACAAAACACCGGGGTTAGACCTTCATTCTTGACAGTTTTTCCATAAAATTTAAAATAGAAAGTTTGATATTCATATTTACGGTTGCACCACATATAGTAAAAAAAATGCTCTGATCATCTGATCAAAAGATTGTTAAAATGTATATAGGGTTTCGGTTATTCGAGTTGTTACACATGAACATCACGCTCGTCAGCTTCACTACGATTTTCGGCTGGGAACAGGTGATGTTCTGAACAAGCAAAGCGGAGGATCATGCATGAGCGAAGACAGATATGAGCGAGGATGGGAGAAGCTAAAGGAAATTGACGGCGAAGCCGGAAAACGTGTAATTGAAAGTCTAAAAGATATATCCCCCGATTTAGGGCGCTATACCATTGAATTTCCCTTCGGAGACGTATACTCTCGGCCAGGGTTGGATTTGAAATCCAGAGAGATCGCCACTGTTGCAGCATTAACGGCTCTGGGTAATGCCCAACCCCAGCTAAAGGTTCACATTCACGGCGCCTTAAATGTCGGCTGTACTCGGGAGGAAGTGATTGAGGTGGTAATCCAGATGGCCGTTTATGCAGGTTTCCCGGCGGCTCTCAACGGTATGTTTGCAGCAAAGGATGTTTTTAAGGAACGAGACGAAAGGGGACTCAGTTAAATACCTCGGCTTGGATGAATACGTTGATTCACTGATTGCGATGGAAAAAAGGAGAGGCGCAAACGGACAATAAGAAAACGAATTGATCCAGAATTTTCAATCGGTTGCAGAGCATCTGGACTCCGGTTCTTACCGGAGTGACGACTTTTTGCGAGTTCATCAAAACTTGATTTGACAAAATCGCAAGGCGTATCAACAGATCAATTGACAGTTCAATTTTCGGAATATAATATCACGACAAATTGATCCGGCCTTGAATTTTCAAAGATATTGCAGGTATCTTTCATCCATAAAAAAAACAGGGCCATTGCTGATCCTGCTTCAAACTATAATCAACGTAAAGATGATATTTTATCAGTTATTTCATTTTACAAGTCTTTTAAATTTTTAATCTGACATTCTTTATCAAACTGTATGCCAATACCGTAAGGGTCAGACCGTACCATCGTTCCTGCACAACCAATTAAGCTATTTATATTCTTGAAATCTTTAAGGTTGTCACCCGGAATGGTAAAATCCAAAATAAAACGTGTTGCATCCGGAAAAGACGTTAAAGTAGGGATGAACATGCCCGAATAAGATATATCTTTTGCTTGAAGATCTAAAGCCATTATTCCTGATCCATTCATTACGTTAACTCTCACAGGAAGTGGGATATTTAATCTTTTATGTTGACGTCTCTCTTTCATTTCTGACAGCCTCTTATGCTCTGGATAGAGTTTATTTAGCAGAAGGTATAAACTAAATAGTAGGTCAGAATGTGTAGATGTCAAATAGAAAATTTAGACCGGTTGGGCGATACTGGCATGGGGTATACCGGTGACTAATGCTGGTCCTCATCGTTTATTTATATATATGGTCACACACAAATTTTCTGGAATTTTTTAATGGGCAAGAAAAAGTTCAGTCCTCAGAATTTGATATTAGAAACAATTGGAACGTTATCGAAATAGTGGGTAGGAGAGATCAGAATGATTGAGTTAAAAAAAATTATTTTTCTGAACTCTTATTTTTTTCCACAACTGTGCAGCTTCATTCTGCGCTTGAGAGATCTGTTGCGGGGTCATTTTGGGACTTAATATTTCAAGATTATTTTTGGCATTTTCATTTCCTTTTGATACCAGTCTAATAACCTGAATCAACTCGAAATTTTTTATCATATAACATAAAAATGAAAAGGGCAAACTCCCAGAAATGGATTTGCCCTCACTAAAAATTTAAATCACAATATGAAAAATATAATCTAAATTATTTTAGTTCACCCAAATGTTTCGATAAATATGGAACACCTAAAAACTGGACAGCCCAAAGTTCTTCTAACTTACTGATATTATTAGAACCGGAAATTATGTGCCGTCATTCCGGCGAAAGCCGGAATCCAGAATATTATCAAT
>CAYPIW010000060.1:0-11373 GCA_964410925.1 uncultured Desulfobacteraceae bacterium | reverse complement strand
AATGTCCGATATGTTAAACCAGGCACTTGTTGACCCCCATGTTGCCGCAGCTATGCTGGAGAACTTTCGCCTGTTTGAAAATGGAATTGTCTGGGGCCTTATGTCGACTATAAGGAACATAATTACAGAGAGTAAGTCAACATAGTCAACTACGTCACCAAAAAATGTATTTTCGTACCCCGGTTAAATAAAGCATAAAAAATTAAACTGGGCACGCAGAATGAATAAGATCTTAACATTTAAGATGTGTAAATCCTTTATTTGGACGACATTCTGGACGCCATACACAAGATCCAAAATTATACTGCCGATATAGACTTTACCGAGTTTTCAAAAGATACCAAAACCCAGGATGCAGTGATCCGAAACCTCGAGATTATTGGCGAGGCCGCCGGGCGTTTGCAGGAGCCGGTTCGAGTTGTGTCTCCAGACATTGAGTGGCGAAAAATAGTGGGGTTACAGAATATTTTGATCCACGAGTATTTTGGCGTGAGCCTTCCGCTTATATGGGATGTAATCCAAAGCAAGCTTGATCCATTAGAATCATCCTGCCGAGAGGTTTTGAATCAATTGCCCAATTCATGAGCGCCGACAATGTTTAATTCGCTGAGCCATGACATCATTTGTTCATTCGGAGCCCGCCCCGTGAAATTTTTACCCGGTTAAATGCTACCTTTGGTAGCCTCCATCGGAGGATTTAACAGGGTGAATCTGCGTTAATCTGTGTCCATTTGCCTGCCGCGCATGCCCCGTAGCTCCGGGAGATGGTACTGGGGCGGTCCCAAAGGCCCGGGAAGTGTTCGACATCCTGGGGTTCAAGGTAATTGATGGGGTTCAAGGTGATTGAATTTTCAACGTTTGTATCCAAAACCGGCAGCGGGGATGTTTGGATAAGAGGGGGTGAAGTGTTTTTTTAATAAATTTAAAAGGTGACAAGAAGCTTATAATTTAATAGACGTTCCGGAAGTCACATGAACAGATAAAAATCAGGCAAAAGTGGTCAACAACACCTTGATATCGTATAATAATTTAAACTAATTAATGATCAAGGTTTAAACCCATTCAACACACGCGCCTGGAGACGGAAACCCGCAAGAACCTGGCGGGAATGGGCTATGAGCTATAGACGTGTATGCTTGGGGGCTATAATGAGTAAGCAGCCATTGCAGGAAAGCGAAATCGTTGAATTGAAAAAGAGCCTGGCCGAACTCAAGCAGGGGCTGGTTTCTATGGCAGCCATCTTGAACAAACACCAGGCTGGCACCCTGTGGTTCGGGGTGCGCAACAACGGTACCATCGCCGGTATTGACGCCAACGAAAAAACCCTGCGTGAAGCCATCATCAACGCCTTCTGTCATCGCGACTATTACGACCCTGATTTTATTCAGATGGCCATATTCAAAGATCGCTTGGAAATACGCAACCCCGGCAAACTTTACGGCACCTTGACCATTGATGATTTACGCAAAGGAAATGTTTCTCAACGGCGCAACCCATTGATTGCCGATCTGTTTCGACGCATTGAAATGGTGGAAGCCTGAGGCCGCGGCATGCCACTGATCCTTAAAAATGCTCCGGATCTGGTTTTTCGCGAAATCGGGAATCTGTTCATCGTTGCCTTCAACCGACCGTCTTTTTTGGAGCAGAAAGATGAAGGGGAGGCCGTTACCCAAGAAACTACCCAAGAAACTACCCAAGAAAAAATCATGGCCAGCCTGCGCGCTGAGCCAACTTTGACTCGTAAGCTGCTTGCCCAACGCCTGAGCATCTCGGAAAACGGGGTTAAATATCATCTGAACAAACTCAAGGCGGCAGGCAGAATCCGGCATGTAGGGCCGACCAAGGCGGGGCGGTGGGAGGTAATCGAGGACCGATTGGATGCATCGGGCGATGGAAGAGTTGGTGGTGGAGATGAGTGATGAAGAATTTGAGAACTTGAAAGCACAATTTATGATTTCAAGTTGAAGAGGTATACGAAGGGCAAGATCATGACATCAGTTGTCTATCCCCATTTTTTAGGGGGTATTAAAAAACAATTTGTGCTCGCCCTGTTAAATGCTATCTTTGGTAGCCCTCCTCTGGAGGATTTAATAGGGTGAATCTGCGTTAATCTGCCTGCCCCGCTGCGCCCTGTGAAATTTTCGATAGCAAGAGCTTGTCCCGTAGCTTCGGCAAATGGTAATGGGACACAGCGCATTTCACTGGGGTAGCTTCGGAAGATGGTACTGGGGTGGCTAATTAAATGGGATGACCCAAAGGTTCATTTTAGATTTTTATGCCTAAAACAGAAAAAAACCGTCGTTGGGAAATTTTTCGTGCGTTACTTCCCTACTATGGGAAAATCGTTACACCTGATTTTCTGCGGAAGACGTCTGATTTTGTTTTGGGTACCATATCTGATCAATTTGAGGTTATTGTGCACCCCAAAGCAAAACAGGCAAGTGTGAATAAATTCCCGATACTGGATATGAATGGGGTACCAATTAATCTTCCTGATGATGAAAATTATTACCAGCATCCAGAAGCTTTAAAATGGCATAAAAAAGAAGTTTTTAATAAATTTTCGTTATAAATCCTTAGAGCATTCATTTTGACGTTGAAAACATGGCTTTAACAAAAAATAAGGGCTGTTTTTTTGACCGTATTTAACCTAAACACGATAACATAGCTTGGTCAGACCCGGATTTCAGTCTGGTTAAATAAAGAACAGATGAATGATTTAGAATAAAAAGGAACCAGAAAATGACAACAGCTGTGCCCGTAGAATCGATAGTCAGAAAAATCGTCTTGGTGCGTGGCGAAAAAGTTTTGTTGGATCGAGATCTTGCAGAGTTATACGGTGTTGAGACCAAACATTTGAAACGAACTGTTCGGCGGAATATTAAAAGATTCCCGAAAGATTTTATGTTTGAACTGAGGAAGAAAGAGTTTGAAAACTTGAGGAGCCATTTTGGCACCTCAAGTTGGGGAGGAACCCGCTATACACCTATGGTTTTTACAGAGCAAGGTGTTGCAATGTTGTCCTCTGTACTAAATAGTGATCGCGCAATCGAGGTAAACATTGCCATCATGCGTGCGTTTGTCCAACTCAGAAAAACATTAGATTCACATGCTGAATTGGCGAGAAAACTGGCTGATTTGGAGAAGCGTTTTGAAAGTCACGACGAACAAATACAGGCGATTTTTGAGGCCATTCGTCAGCTTATGGCACCTCCTGACAAAAAGGTGAAAAAAATCGGGTTTACAGCCAGGGAAAAACAAAAAGCCTTCGGCAAAGATACAAAAAATTAATGGTTTGATCGTTCAGGATTTCAAGAGGGTGTTAGGCACGTTCTGCACGAACGTCCCCAAAGATAGATAAGGAAGGATGAAAAAGATATTCAGCATCAACGTCCCCTAAGATGCAGCGCATTTCACCGGGGAAGCTCTGGAAGATCGTGCCAGAGGAGTATGCTCAATGAAGCTACAGCAACTTTTTGAATTCATCAACGCTTAACCCTGCATCTTGGGCGATACCACCCATGGTATAGGCATTGACCGGGTTATTACGGGGGATTGTGAGGAATCTTGTGCCGTCGGACATGACAATATGCTTTTTTCCATCTCGAAGGATACGGAAACCTGCTCTTTCCAGTGCCCTGACGGTTCGAAGATGATTGACTCCGGGAATTTTCGGCATGATTATATGGCTATTTCAACTTCTCGAACGTTTGAATCTTTTACGGAGGCGTATACAGCGGCCAAATACTCATGTATGGCATCCTTGATATTATCGATTGCTTCGGCTTCAGTTTTACCCTGAGACCAGCACCCCGGGAGTCCTGGACAGGAAACGCTGTACCCTTCATCAGTTTTATTAAGGACGATTTTGTATTTCATTATTGATCTCCAAAGTTTTAACACTTTAATACAAAAGGATTTTTTCTAATAATAATGTTTTCTTAAAATATATGCAACCCAAATCATACTGTGTAAATTATTCTCAGTGCTCTCTGAGACTCCGCGGTAAATTAACTGAAGTCCGTGCCTGCCCCGCCGTGCCCTGCTTGCCCTTTAGCTCCGGAAGATGGTACGGGGATGAAATTTTTACCCCGCTAACCCGTTGTATTTTATTTGTTTTACTGGGGTGTGATAGCAAGAGCTTGTCCCGTAGCTTCGGCAAATGGTACTGGGACGCAGCGCATTTTACCGGGACAGGCCGGCAAATCGTACTGGGGGGTGTGATTAACCCTTGCATTTTCCCGGCACCTGGTCTATGTAGGATACTCTAGGAATCACTAAAAATTCTTCTGACCTGCCCAGTTTGAGACCATAACAAAAACGAAAGGGCACTTTCCATGCCCTCCCCAAGACTCAGCAAAAAACAGGACATCATCCAAGCGGCCACCTTGCTATTCGCCGAACAGGGCTTTGACGGTACCACCACCCTGCAAATCTCGAAACAGGCCGGCATCACCGAACCGGTGATCTATTATCATTTTACGGGCAAAGACGAGCTGTTCACCGGTATCATAGCATCTACCTTTGAAACGTTTTTTGCGCATCTGTACGACCTTCCGGAAAACACCCACACCGAGTTTGAAAAAATCGAAAATCTCATCGCCCTTCATTTTGATATTTTGATATCGTCAAAGAGATGCCGAACCAGATCTATCTGGCGGTCAGTACCTGTCCGGCCCGTCTCAAGGACCCGGATGACATCTGCCGCAAGAGCATTGAAGAAGTCCGCCGCCGTCTGAATAATTATCTCACGGCATGTCTGGAGGCCGGCATGGCAACCGGCGAGTTCCACACGGTTCCGGTCCGCGCCACGGCAAACCTGATTGTGGCCCTGCTCAACGGATTGATTCGACAGCGGGGACTGAAGTTTGAAGAGGTGGAAGGGATTAAGGAGACCGCCGTGGACTTTTGCCGCCGCAGTTTGGTGAATACAGAGTTCGGACACGGATGAACGCTGATGTTCTGGATAAGACCGGGCAAAAGGAATGTTATGAAGATAAAATTAAATGAGGGATGATGGGGAAGAAACTTAATAACTGAAGAGGGTTAAGAGAAAAGGCCAAGATCTTTTTGAAATAATATTTGCCTTAAAAGGTTCTTTTGGGTGTCAAAAAGCGTCGTTTAAGACGATTTCAGGGCCTCTTTAAAGCTTTTTTTACTGTTATTTTAGTTGGTTATCGTGTTCGGACCCCAAATACAGCATTTCAATTTTTAAAAACGGATTTAACACCTTTTATTTTTAATGAATCAAATGTTAAGACACAATTTATAAACCATGCCCCAAAGGGTCCCGGGGTATTTGGGTGAGTTTCCATGAAAAAACCGCTTCCCGCCGACAAGGCAGACATGACTCTATATAGCGATTTGCTGGCCAATATCAAAATGCGTATCCGGCAGGCCCAAAACCGGGCAGTGATGTCTGCCAATGCCGAGATGATCCGTATGTATTGGGACATTGGCCACATGGTTGCCAAACGTCAGGGATTGGAAGGTTGGGGCAAGGGCCTACTGCGACGGTTGGCTGCCGACCTTAAAGACGAACTTCCTGAGATTAAAGGATTTTCCGAGCGAAACCTCCAACTCATGATACAATTCCAAAGGGAATACCCAGACCTGTTCGAAATTCCGCAACGGCTAGTTGCGGAATTACCCGATACCTCCTTACCAGGCAAAATTAAGCTACAGCCTGGGACAGAGTTTGATCCGAATGATTCGGCACAATCGGCTCAAGGCTCGGGGGAAACCCAAATAGTGCAACGGGTCGTTGCGCAATTGCCGTGGGCCCACAATGTCATCCTTGTTCAGAAACTAAAGGATCTGACCACCCGCTTTTGGTATGCCCGGCAGGCGATTGCCCAAGGATGGAGTCGCGACACACTCGCTGTAATGATCAAATCAAATGCCCATAAACGCCAGGGCGCAGCGGTGACCAATTTCGACATGCGACTGCCGGAACCGCATGCGAAACTCGCCAGAGATACCCTGAAAGACCCCTATATTTTTGATTTTCTGGCCCTGGATAAACCGTTCCGCGAGCGGGTGCTGGCGGAGTATGCCCTGCGCGGCTTTGACAAACCCATCGGCATCTCCGAATACGAGCTGACCCGGGCCTTGCCGGACAACTTGAAATCCGTCCTGCCGACCATTGAAGAAATCGAGGCGGAGCTGTCCGCTGGCATTCAAGATGAGAATGAGGGAGATGATAAGGATTGAATCAACATCGTCAATGACGTTATAGACAAACGGTTAAGGCCGAAGCTTATAATTTAATAGGCGTTCCGGAAGTCACATGAACAGATGAAAATCAGGCAAAAGTGGTCAACAACACCTTGATATCGTATAACAATTTATTTTAATCAATGATCAAGGTGACCCCATTTACCCTTATAAAGCAATGGACGTCCCCAAGAACATGAACAAAGAACCACAAATGAATAGTATAGGCCTTTCAGATATAGTTAAAGTTACGGCTGCGATACTGGTAAAAGATAACAAAATAATCATCGCCAAAAGAGGGCCTGATGATCATCTGGCGGACAAATGGGAATTCCCTGGAGGCAAAATCGAAATCCATGAAACTCCGGAGCAATGTTTAAAACGGGAAATGAAAGAAGAATTTGATATTGATGTATCCGTTGGAGAATATCTTGGATCGAGTATTTATCACTATGATCATATGTGCATCGAGCTTTTGGCCTATCGCACGTATTGGGAAGGTGGGGAGATCGATCTTAAAGACCACGATGCTTTTAAGTGGATATCGCTGGAACAGCTTGCTGAGTTTGATTTTGCCGCGGCAGACCAGGTCTTTGTCGAGAAACTCAAAAATGGAGAAATTGCCATTCAGCCGCAGCCTTAAGCATTCAGATATTATGAAGAAACTTATAAACTAATGAGCAAGTCGTGCCGGACGTCCACAAAGACTGGGATGGTTAATTAAAACAAATAGTTTGGGCACGGATGAATGCTGATAATAGGGAATGAGAAACAAAATGAAAACGTTGGTACCGATTGAACTCATTGCAAGTAAAATATATCTCATACGAGACTTAAAGGTAATGCTAGATAGGGATCTGGCAGAGCTTTATGATGTTGAAACAAAGCGTTTAAAGGAGCAGGTTCGAAGAAATATTGAAAGATTTCCGGAAGATTTCATGTTCGAACTCACCAAAGAGGAATTAAAAAATTGGAGGTCGCAATTTGCGACCTCCAATCAAGATATAATGGGTTTACGTATTCCGCCATTTGCATTTAGCGAACATGGCATCCTTATGCTTTCTTCAGTCTTGAAAAGCGAAAGGGCTGTTCAGGTAAATATCCAGATCATGCGGACATTTACAAAACTCCGAGAGGCGCTTCTTGATAATAAAGACCTAAGAAGGGATTTGGAAGAGCTTAAGCATTTAACTGAAGAACGGTTTAGAATTGTATTTGAAACTTTAGATCAGTTGTTAACGGTTGAAAGCAAGCCTAAGAAAAAAATAGGGTACACGGTAAAGGAGAAACAAAAAGCTTACACCAAGAGGGCGGAAAAATAAACACCCTGCCCTCAGCGCGTTTGTTTTATGCTTTCTGGCCACCCTGCCCTGTGAAATGCGGAGCCTATTCCTCTGGGGTCAACAGAAAAGATAAAGAAATATAACCCTCTGTGAACTCTGCTTGCCCTGTGAAATTCACGATAGTGAAGAGGAAGGCTCATTTCACCGGGGTGCCTTGAGCGAACCTGGGAGCGGGCGGTGAATAAAATCTGCGTTCATTTGCGGTGCCAAAGGTTCATTTTAGATTTTTATGCCTAAAACAGAAAAAAACCGTCGTTGGGAAATTTTTCGTGCGTTACTTCCCTACTATGGGAAAATCGTTACGCCTGATTTCCTGCGGAAGACGTCTGATTTTGTTTTGGGTACCATATCTGATCAATTTGAGGTTGTTGTTCACCCCAAAGCAAAACAGGCAAGTGTGAATAAATTCCCCATACTGGATATGAATGGGATGCCAATTAATCTTCCTGAAGATGAAAATTATTACCCGCATCCAGAAGCTTTGGAATGGCATAAAAAAGAAGTTTTTAATAAATTTTCGTTATAAATTCTTAGAGCTATCAATTTGACGTTGAAAACATGGCCTTAAGAAGAAATAAGGGCTGTTTTTTGACCGTATTTAAGCTAAAAACAATCACATAGCTTGGTCAGACCCGGATTTCCAATCATGCTTAAAAACAATACGAATGCTCCGGTAGCAGCGCCCTTTTACAAAGACCTTTTGTCCGAAATCAAAAGTCGTATCCGGAAGGCCCAAAACCGCTTGGCGACTGTCGCCAACACTGAACTTCTCGCCCTTTATTGGGATATTGGTGGATTACTGGTCGATCGTCAAAAAATGGAGGGATGGGGAGCGGGCGTCTTGAGGCGTTTGGCAACCGATCTAAAGAACGAACTGTCCGATCAGCAAGGGTATTCCGAGCGCAACCTAAAATTGATGACACAGTTTTATCGGGAATATCCCGGGCTGTTTGCAATTGGGCAACAGGCTGTTGCCCAATTGCCCGATTCAACGGCAGACAGCAGATCGAGAGCGGGACAAGATGTCTTAAAAGGGCAACAGCCTGTTGCCGATATTTACGCATTGGCTCGCACACTGTCTTGGGCCGTCAATATTTTGCTTATGCAGAAAGTCAAGGATCTGGAAATCCGCCCTGCCGACCATCGAGGAAATCGAGGCAGAGCTGTCCGCTGGTCTTCAAGATGAGAATGAGGGGGATGATAAGGATTGAATCAACATCGTCAACGACGTTAGAGACAAACGGTTAAGGCCGTTACTTATAACTTAATGGGTGTTCCGGAAGTCACACGAACAGATGAAAAATAAGCAAAAGTGGTCAACAACACCTTGATATATTATAACAATTTATACTAATCAATGATCAAGGTTCGATCTATTTGGTCTATTTTATTTTTAATGAATTAAATGGTAAGATGCTATTTATAAACTTATATGCGTCCCGTAGAAGTTGGAATAGGAACTGCGAATGGACACGGATTACCACGAATGGAGTTTTGAAAAGTTGGTTGGTTTCATCCGGCATGTGCATGACGAACTGGCGGCACAGGCCGGACGGGCGGTGAATCTCAGCCTGACCTTACGTAACTGGCTAATTGGATGCTATATTGCCGAATATGAGCTGTGCGGGTCGGACCGTGCGAGCTATGGGGATAGCCTACTCACAGAACTTGCGAAACGACTAACGGATCTCAAAGTTAGCAACTGCAACCGTCGCCAGCTCTATCACTATCTCCGCTTTTATCGCCTGTACCCTGAAATTGTGGGGACAATGTCCGCACAATTGAAAAACCTGTTACCTGCCGGAGGGCAAGCGGTTGAGAAAGTGGGGACAGCGTCCCCACAATTGCGAATCCCCCCGGAAAAACTCATCCACCGGCTTTCATACAGCCATCTGGAATTGATCGTTGATATCGATGACGACCTAAAGCGCACGTTCTACGAAATCGAGTGCATCCTGGGAAACTGGTCAGTCCGGGAGCTGAAACGACAGATCAACAGTCTTTACTACGAGCGCTCCGGGCTGTCGAAAGACAAGACTAAACTGACGGCGTTGGCACAAGAAGGTGCGGAAATTGTTGAACCAAAACTGGCTGTACGAGATCCTTATATCTTCGAATTCCTCGGACTGAAGCCCAAGGAAGTCATGAGCGAATCGCATCTGGAAGGTCAACTCCTGAACAAACTGCAGGAATTTCTGCTGGAACTTGGATACGGGTTCTGCTTTAAGGCGCGCCAGAAACGCATGCTTATCGGGGATATCCACAACTTCGCAGACCTTGTTTTCTATAATCGCATTCTCAAGTGCCATGTACTGGTGGAACTGAAACTTGAGCAATTCAGCCATGAAAGCATCGGTCAGCTCAACACCTATGTAAGCTGGTACAAAAAGAACATGATGACCGAGGGAGACAATCCGCCGGTAGGCATTCTGCTTTGCACGCAAAGAGATCATGCACTTGTTGAGTATGCTCTGGCTGGCATGGACAACGGGCTTTTCGTTTCCAAATACCAGCTTGAACTGCCAAAGAAAGAGGAAATGCAGAGGTTTATTGAAGAAAAATATCGAGAGACTTTGGATGAGCACAAAAGAAAAAGCTTTCTTTGACCCGCGAAGAGATTATGAGGATATCACAACTTGTGATATCAAAAGGGAAAAACAGGAACTGGTCCCAAACTGTGACCGGTTGGACAGACTGAAACCTGAGTTGAGTAATGAAGAATTTGAGAACTTGAAATCACAATTTGTGATTTCAAGTTGAGGCGGTATGTGTAAGGGAATGCCATGACATCATTTGTTCAGCCGGAGCCCGCCACGTTCAATTTGCGATAACAAGAGCTTGTCCCGTAGCTTCGGCAAATGGTACTCGGACGTAGCGTATTTAACTAGGGTCGGCTAAACAAATAAACGTCTGTGACTGTCCGTGTGGGTCGGTGGCTTATTATAAATTTGTGTCCATTCGCGTTCATTTGCGGTTAAATAAAAATGTCAGACTATTACCAAAAAAATTACAAAGCGTATCACGAAAAAACATTTTCCATTGATCCGTCATCGTTTTTAGCCCCTCTGGCCCAGAGGCTTCCGGCCGAGGCGTTTGTCCTGGATGTGGGGTGCGGCAGCGGCCGGGACCTGCTCTGGATGAAAAAGCGGGGGTTCGATGTGATCGGATTCGAGCGATCTCCGGGCCTTGCGGAACTGGCCAGGGACAATGTCGGATGTGAGGTCATCGAGGGAGATTTCGAATCATACGACTTTTCTTCAGTCCTGGTGGACGCCGTCATGCTGGTCGGTGCCCTGGTTCATGTGCCCCACGAACGATTTTCAGATGTTTTTCAAAACATTACATTAGCAATAGCTGAGAATGGAAGTGTTTTGATCACGTTAAAACAGGGTTTCGGAGATCGGACGGACCCTGATGGAAGGATTTTCTATCTGTGGGATGACCCTAAGACCCGGGAATTGTTCGATACCTTGGGGTTTAAGGTGTGTGACTTTTCAACGTCGGTTTCCAAAACCGGGAGTGATGATTTTTGGCTTAGCTATGTATTGGAAAAGACTCCGGTTAAATAAAGAACAAAAGATTTAACCCCGATGGAATAAAAAGAAAAATAAATTCCATTCCAGTTAAAGAAAAGCCGAAAAGATTTCACCCCGATGAAACAAATAAAAAGGTTTCATTCGACAAGCGGGATAAATTGGGCAGGCTGGACAAGAAGGATGAAAAAGATATTCAGGATTAACCCTGAACCTTTAACCCGGAACTCTGAACCTTGAGTATCGAAGCGAAGCGTAGATCTCTATATGAGTTATGTTTT
>CAYPIW010000059.1:0-5820 GCA_964410925.1 uncultured Desulfobacteraceae bacterium | reverse complement strand
TCTATACCCAAACAGTACGTCATTGCGTACGCTTTGTCAAGTTTTTTCGCGATCCGGTCATGCCGAGCCGCGATTCCAGCTCCGGAGATATCGAACCGCTGACTCATTGATCCCGTATCGTTTCACCGCCTTGCCGGCATATTCCAGGAACTTTTCCCGGTCCCGCGCGCTTCTATATATATTCATTCCCGTGTTTCCGCGATTCATCACGTGATAGAAGGTACCCGGGAATTCTATTCTTAACGGCCGAGCCATTCAAAAACACCTTTTTGTTTCGCCAGGAAGCATTTTCTTTTGTTTTTCGCACGCGATCTTAACGGCATGGCCTCGTCAACACTTTATAATTTAGATGCGACCCCCTTGTCTCCTCCTGGCACGGCGTTCTCGCGGTCCTGTGCAGCCGCTTTGTTAGGTGCTGGAACTTACCGATGCAACTGTCTCAATTTCAGATAACTCATCTTTCATGCGTTGTTCGGCATACCACAAATCATATGCTTGCTGCATACGCAACCACAGCCCCGGGCCATTGCCGGCAAACTTTCCAATTCTCAGCGCCATCTCGGTTGTGATAGGATGAGTGCAAGCTAAAACACGGTGCAACTGTTGCCTCGAAATACCTAATTTACGAGCCACCTCACTGACAGAAATACCAAGCGCTGGAAGAACGTCTTCACGCAGAATTTCACCGGGATGCACCGGTGGACGATTTAATGGGCGTTTGGTGTAATATTCGGACATGATTTACCTCAATGATATTGTTCAAAATCGACCCGCAGAGCCTCACCATCTTCCCACTCAAAGGTGATACACCATGGGCCATTAACGTGGATACTGTAACGTTTCGGAACTCCGTGAAGGCCGTGGAAATTGAACCCCGGTACATTCAGATCGTTTAAAACCTCCGCTTGATCCAGGGCTTCTAACCGTCGCAAGCAACGTGATTGTAAGTCCTGCCGGACCCGGCGGGTTCGACCGAGTTCAAAAAGCTCACTGAGCCCCTTGTGTCGAAAGCTTTTGATCATACTCGGTATAGTAACATTTTTTGATACAGTGTCAACAATTTTGTTACAGCTCACAATTCAGATTTTTGCTCAATTTTCATCGAATGGGAAAACCTAACGCTCGAACTGTGCCGACCGTCTTTTTGTTCGGCACCAGTGAAATGTTAAATGCCGGGATTTTATTGGGCATGGACAATTTGATTAATCGTTTCAACGATCCACTGATTCAGGCTTTTCCCTTCTGCTGAGGCTCTTGAAGCTATTTCAGCGTGCAGTTCCGGTGGGATTCGTAGATTGAATTTACCGGAAAATTCTTTATATGGTTCAATACCTTTTTCTTTGCAGACATCAAGAAATACCTTTAAAGACTTCTTAAATTCCAAACGCAATTCATCAGGTGTTTTACCATAAAAATCTGCTCCACCATTGAGCCCAAGTATTTCACCCCGAAACATATCAATTTCAGGGTCATATTCAATTTTTGCTTTATGTCCTTTATATGTCATTATATTCATGGCGTGACTCCATGGCTTTCCAACCATTTACGAATGCTGGCGACCGCACCTTTGTCAGTGTCTGGCGTCGGATGTGGTCTATGAAATACTCTTACCTCATTAAACAAAAACACTGCAAACCTGGAACCTTCACGTTCGCTAATCTCAGCGCCAAGGGCAACAAACATTTTCTCAATATCAACCCATTTGATACTGCCACTGATCGGCCTGCAAAAAATGAGTTCCATGGTTTTTTGGTGTTTTTGTTTCATTTGCTATATAGTACCATATTATGGTACTTTGTCAAGAATATTTTGAATAGAATAACAGGGTATCATTACTTTGTTAGGCATTTAACGGTTGAACTGTGCGGCGCATTAGCCTCCGCACCAGTGATTGGTTGGGCCTTTATTGATATCAAAAAGCAAATAATCTCTGAAGTATTGAAATAACTTCCAACTGACCTTTTGAATCTATTGTGCCAAGCTTCTTAATTAGTCGTTTCTTATCTACTGTTCGTAGCTGATCTAAAACAATTTGCCCCTTTTTCTTTTGAAATTTTCAGAAAATACGTGTGGGATACTCTTTTTGGGCAGAAGTCAAGTGCTAAATTTTAAGAGGCCAACCGCTCCGCATAACCAGCCAAAAAGGCCGGGCCGCAAGACATGAAGACCAACAATAATGTTAGCCCCGGCCTTTTTGGTCTGCGTTCATGCGATTGTTCGCATTCTCTCAATTCTCGTTCTTAAATCTGGCTTACTTTTTGGTTTTTTCCTTAATTCCTTTCTTTCCTCCAGTCATCGGACCTTGACCAGGGCTATTGCCCTTGCCCTTGCCCTTACCTTTACCATGACCGTCTTTCGGTCCCTGACCTTTTGGTCCAGTTCCATCTTTATCTGGCATATTAATCACCTCCTTCCCGCTGGTAAACAATAACGACCGCTAATTTGTCGTTGCCCGAATCCGCCTTATTGGCTGATCTTACCTTTCTATCGAGCCTTACCCTGGTCCGCTACAGCCTTCGTTGCCTGCTCTACATTTTATGAATTCCCCAAATAGTAATGTTTGACAGGCCGCAGCTCCTTATCCAGCTCATATACCAACGGGTTTAATCCGGGGTCGCACCAAGCTAAGACATAGAGATCGTAGCAATTTCTTCCCAAGGATAGGTATTTTCATGGTTGATATCGACTTTTTGACCCTCGAAAAATGGATTATGATTATAAGAGCTTGCTTCCTGTCTCAATTCCCAGCCATCTGTCGCTGGTAGGATTCGCTGTCCAATGGCCAGCGCTTTTCGCTGCTTTTTAATTTTCTCAACAAAGGATTCAGAACCAGCAGCTACAGCTTGTGTCCATGAAGACACCCTTTGGGAGAGTTCCTCGCCTGCCGCCGTTTCCACCCACCGCCGGTGGGCTGCCTGAAAGCTTTCGAAATCATCAAACCCACAGAGTTTTTTCAATCTGTCGTAATCGATGAGCATACACTTCCGACAGTGTATGTGATTTGAAGTAACGGCATAATTCAAAATGACAAGCCCGTATCGTTTCTTCGTCTCGAAGAGCCATTGCAACCATGGATGCCGACCCTTGGCGTACTTCAGTAGAAATTCCCTTTTATGGCAGCGGCTTGTCGGGGCGAAGCCATAGGCGAAGTCTGGTGGGTAATTTACCCTGTTGAATTCTTTCCCTAGAAAAGCTTACCCAGTTAAATCTGCATTTAATATTTACCCGGCAGGAGCATATTTTATCTGGGAAGAAGACTATTCAACCGGAGTGTGATAAATCTGACCAGAAACGAAATGTTTATGTGTTCTAGCCGCTTTAATTTCCTATATCGCTCTTTTCAGGACCCGAAAATGCCGTATTGCCCTCTATAGGTACCCAAATTATCCAATATTTAATATATTTTCAATAGCTTTTCTTGGTGCGACCCCGGCCCCCGGCAAACAAACGGGGGGTGAGTCAAGAGCAGACTTGACTCCATTCCCTCGTTTGGTCATCCCGGACAAAATGACCGATTAGTTTGTAACATATTGAATTGATAACATTTAATGCTGTTTTTGATGGCGGTCTCAGGATTCAACTTTGTGCATAACATTCCATGAGACAAAATATGAAGAACCATAGAATCACTTGTTGGGATGCCTAGAAGACAGAAATATTTTCTTGATATTGTGCCCCAATTGTGCTACATATTTATCTGAATGGAGGTGAACAATGAGAAAGTCATCAACCATACGCGCTCGAATGGAGTCAGACCTAAAAGACAAGGCTGAGCACATATTCCGAAAACTTGGACTGACCACAACCCAGGCGCTCACCCTTTTTTATAAGCAGGTCGAGCTTCGAAACGGCCTACCCTTTGACGTGGCTATCCCCAATGAAACCACGCTTAGAACGTTGACAGATACCGATTCAGGACGAAACATAGTCATGTGCGAGGACGCTGACGATATGTTCAAAAAGCTGGGCATTTAATGCTAAAACCAGTTTACACGCGGCAATTTGAGAGAGATATTAGGCTGATGAAGCGGCGGGAGAAGAACCCTGAGAAGCTTAAAATCATCATTCGTTCTCTCATCTCAGAAGAACCATTGGACCCTATCCATAGGGACCACAAGTTGATCGGCAACTGGCAGGGAAGAAGGGAATGCCATATTGAATCCGATTGGCTCCTGATCTATAAAACAGAAATTGACCGCATTGTGTTCGAGCGCACAGGCACACATTCTGACCTATTCCGTCGCTGAGCACAGTACTGAGATCCCAACCCTAAGGGAGGACATGGGGGTCGCATCTCAAATATTAAGTATTTTACTTCTGATTCGATCCTCCCGCCCATTAAGCTTTCGATCCGTTTCAAGTTTTTTCGCGATCCGGTCATGCCGAGCCGCGATTCCAGCTCCGGAGATATCGAACCGCCGGCCCATTGATCCCGTATCGTTTCACCGCCTCGCCGACATATTCCAAGAACTTTTCCCGGTCCCTCGCACTCCTGTATATATTCATTCCCGTGTTTCCGCGATTCATCACATGATAGAAGGCACCCGGGAATTCTATTCTTAACGGCCGCGCCATTCAAAAACACCTTTTTGTTTCGCCAGGAAGCATCTTCTTTTGTTTTTCGCACGCGATCTTAACGGCATGGCCTTGTCAACACTTTATAATTTAGATGCGACCCCCTCGTTCCTCTTGAGTGTCAGCGCGCGATCTTCCCAAAAGGCGATCAATCGGGCGAACAATTCGTAGACTCTACGATGCACCGGAAGATCGGCTCGTACTGGTTAAACTTGGACGAAGACGGGGTACCGCAGTTAATGTACTCGATTGCCGCCCTCTGCCCGAACGATGTAGATGCTTCCAACTCGAATACAAGCGCCAGGTTGTTCTTCGCCTCCACCATATAGCCGTCCCTGTCGCACACCGTCTTCGGGGTTTTGTTCATGGGAACCGAACCGAGCATCGCCCCGAGCTCGTCCTCCGCGGTCTTTCCCTCTGGTATCGTCCGGGTGCCGATTACACAAAAGATGTTGGGGGCACCCGTCATAGAATTGGCAGCCTCCTTTGGATAGTAAAAACCAGAATCGTCGACCCAGTCTTCAGGAATAGAAAGGCTCCATTGACCGTCAGAAACCGTCTTCCAGCCAGACGGGACGATGGGTTCAGCCGACTTGGTGCCCGGCACAGAAGCCGGTGAAGTCGTGGTTGCTCCCTGTCTGGACACTGCATCCGCGTCATTCGAATTAGCGTCGCAGCCAAAGAAGATCAGGGCGCAGACCCACAGGCCCAGAGTCACGGTTAAAAATGTCCTTTTCTTTTGAAACATATTCTGTCCTCCTTCATTCTACAGGCCTAAAATTGTAAATAGACGTAAAATTTTCCGGGATATAGGATCATATATCTGGAAAATATTTCAACGTATTTGAATATTAATTTAATTTGCGGCAAATAATTTTCTTGAATTTTTTAGCTCTTTTATATAGTATTAATTTTCTACTATAACTGTATAATATAATAAGGTAATGGAAAGCAAGGTAAAATTTAAACCCAATCCTGAATATCGTTTAATGGATCAAGTCCGAGAAGTTTTACAATATTACCATTATGCATACCGGACCGAGCAGTCTTACTGTTCCTGGATATCGCAGTATATAAAATTTTATGGCGGCAAAACCCATCCCAAAGAAATGGGTAAACATGAAGTTGAGCGGGTTTTGAGTCATCTGGCTGAAAAGAAGAATGTTGCTGCCGCAACCCAGAAACAGGCATTGAATGCATTGATATTTTTGTACAAAAAGGTTCTTGATATTGATTTGGGAAACG
>CAYPIW010000058.1:0-45100 GCA_964410925.1 uncultured Desulfobacteraceae bacterium | reverse complement strand
GGATTTGGGCTTTGTGATGTCATCGGAAGAAGGAGGTTTGCTGGAATTGGAAGAGTTCTTTGATAACTTGGCGACCTTGGCCTCCAGGACCTTTATCTGCTTTTCCAGAGATTCAATGGTGTTGGAGAAACCACAGAGGATTTTAACGACAGCTTTGGGTCCAGTGTTATATATGGCCAACGCTTCATCCGACGTCATGGCACAACTCCCTTCGAAAGTCTTTGGTTAGGGGATAGACATAAACCGCCTTTTTGGAAAGTACGGGTTGGCGGGATTTGCTGAGCTTGCCCAGCCCTGTTGTTTGTCCCACACAGATCCAATTATCGGCCTGGTAACATATACCTTTGTATCTTTCTGTGTCCACGAAGCTTTCAAGGAGATAAACCGGATGGCAATATAGATCTTGCCAATCCTGCGATATGCAACGGCGATTCGATGCCAATAAATAGGAGGCTAAACAGGGCGTCTGAACCCATGGCAGAATCAAGAATCGCAGGTTAAAGGGGAGTCCTCCATACCTGTTTAAGGTTGATGGGCAACAGATTGTCAACACAACAATGAATAGGCGCCTTATCGACGGTTACCCTGTAGGGTTTCTTTCTGTTTCCAAGCGGGTTAGGAGGGGTGAATTTTCTGACGGGTAGCTTAATGAAGCCTTTCGATTCCAAGAGAAGCATCAGGCTTCGGCAGACCATATCCTTGAGGAACCCGTTCGGTTGTCTCCAGTCCCCCATTCCCTGCAAACTTCCTGAGAAATGAAGCGCCTGCTCCTATCAGGGTGAGCATCAATGATCCGTCTGATAGTTGCTATATCGTCGGGGCTGACTGACCGTCTCCGGTATGTTATGATCGTTTCCATACCTGAGACTATAAAACATCAGAACATGGAACGCAAATCTTTTCTCAAAAAAAATCACGGCGAGGCGGACAATTGTAAATTAGGCCGATGATGCCCGTGAACGGTTACGAATTTACTTTTATTTAGCATATATAAAACGGTAACAAATTAAACAGGAAAGTTAAATCTTTTTTTTAATTTTTATCCTAACTTACAGAAATATGGTGATAATAAATCGTTTTTTGCTGTTAATAGTAAAGGTTGGAGCAGGCCGGTGGATTAAAGTATTTGAATCTATTGAATATTGATGCTAAGTTCGCATAATCTGGTTATTTTTTTAATATTTTTGAATCGATCTGATTGAGGCTTGAAGATTTTCAAATTATATGTGTTTGCGGAATCTTGAAAATATTGCATGATTATAACTGGTTCAATAAAATCATGTAATGATTTTTTGAAATGGCCAACCATGAAAACTGATTTTCTCTTTTCCCTTTTCTGTTCTGAAGATTTTTTGTCTCAAAAAGTCTGCGAACTCCTGAACGAGCTTAATATATTCTTCAGGCAGCCCCTTGGTATTAATGACTTCAGTCATTTTGATCCCTCCTTTCATAACTTTTTTTTGAGATATTTTAAAATAGTTTTTTTCATTTGACAAACGGCGAAAGAATTTAGCCTCCAGTTGATTCCCCACTTTATTTTTTTATGTTAGTGAAGTTAACAAAAGCTGTCAAGAGTGCTCCTGTTCCCTTGATTCACCGTCAAAGAAAATAAAAAACCTCTTTGCGCCCGAGTAATCAAGCAGACCGGCAAAATTTCATGACAATGAAGAGGAAAAGCAGAGGCGTCCGGCAAGCAATCCGGGTCACATCTTAATTAATAAATACTGATAACATAATAATAATAATAATAATAATAATAATATGTTTATTTTAAAAGTTAGGACACAGATTCACACAGATAAACTCAGATCCAGAAAATATTACAAATCAGGTCAATTGCTATTAACTCTGCCCTTTTTGAAAAAAAACCGAGCAAGTAAGTTGGCTATTTTTTATGTCGTTGAAAAATAGTCTTGACTATTTTTCAACGGTATGAAATATTGCCAGTATGAAACCGCGACCGCTTTACATGAGAATTTGGCGTGAACTTGCCGCTGAAAAACCCATGGTGTTTATGTCCGGGCCGAGGCAGACCGGGAAAACGACACTGGCCCAGATGATCTCTGAGGAATATATCAATCGTCTCTACTTTAACTGGGACAACCCTCAGGACCGCACCCGCCTGATCGAAAATCCATTTTTTTTTCAGGAAATCGAGCGCCGGAACGGTTCGTCGCCCCTGGTTGTCTTCGATGAGATACATAAATACAAGGATTGGAAGAACTACCTGAAGGGCGTTTACGATCGTTTTAAGGAGGAAATCCTTTTTTTGGTCAGCGGAAGCGGCCGACTGGATATTTACCAGAAAGGAGGAGATTCTCTTGCCGGGCGCTACTATCTATTTCATCTGTGGCCGTTCACTGTAGCCGAATTAGGGGGTGTCGATCGAACCATAGACGACTTTAGAAGGTATCCTCTCGAGATTCAAACCGAAAGAAGCGCAGACTTGGAAAACATCTGGATGAGGCTGGCAACAACGAGCGGATTTCCGGACCCCTATCTTACCGGTCGGGAAGCCTCTTACCGGCGATGGTCCAATACTTACTCCCAGCAGCTGATTAGAGAGGATATTCGGGATTTGACAAACATTCAGGCCATTGGTGATCTGGAAACGCTCTATTTTTTGTTACCATCAAAAGTCGGCAGTCCCATATCCGTCCCCTCCCTAACCAGGGATTTAAAAGCTGCCTACAACACGATTCGCAATTGGTTGTCGAGTTTCGAACGATTCTTTTTGATTTTCAGTCTTACGCCTTGGACTCGGAAAATCGCTCGCGCCATTCAAAAGGAACGAAAGATTTACCTTTGGGATTCACCGCGCATTAAAGATTCCGCCGCAAGATTTGAAAACATGGTGGCTCTGGAGCTTTATCGGGCGGTAACGGTATGGAATGACATGGGTTGGGGTAGTTTTACGCTAAATTTTATAAAGAACAAGGAACAACAGGAGGTCGATTTTCTTATCGCTGAGGACAATGAACCCTTGCTTTTAATCGAAGCCAAGCTTTCGGATCCGCAACCTTCAACGGCCCTGATGAAGTTCCAGACAACTTTGAAGGTTCCGGCCGTTCAGCTCATCAACCGGTCCGGCGGTTATCGATTGCTGTCAAACGATGATCAGCAGATACTGATTGCCCCATCCTGGCAGTGGCTTTCCATGCTTCCGTGAAGGATATCCGGCACAGAGAGTCTGCCACAAACGTGAAAAAACCCGGGTCAGGTCTTCATTCTTGACATACAATGTGGCAAAAGGCTATAAGATTCGTTATCACCATAGCCGAATATAGAAAGGATGGATAATGGCTCGTCCCTTGAGAATAACCTATCCCGGTGCCTTTTATCACGTGACTTGCCGGGGTAATGAACGGAAAGATATTTTCAAGAGCAAGCGTGACAGGGAAAAGTTAATTGAATATTTTGAATCGGCTGATACAGCATCTCTGAAAGATATATTCGCTGAGGTGGAATCCGCATTCGGAACACAAGTGTTTTTGAGCCGGAATATAAAAATGTTTCTTTGTCAGAGATATACCGGCGAAAAACTGAAAGATATCGGTACATATTTCGGGATTGGAGAATCCGGGGTGTCCCAGGCATGCAGGCGTTGGGGGCTTACAAGTAAGAAGAAGAATTCACCATGAGACTGGTCTTTCAAGGACACACCCGTAGCCGTCTACTGCAAGCCGCTTTAAGCAAGCAGAAGCGCGTCGTTCGCCAGTTTTTTGAGCGTTTGCGTCAAGACTTTTTCCAATGCTTCGTGTGCAAGATGTAAGTCAGTCACCGGCTGATTGTCCAACCTTAAAATGAATGTGCCGTCATTCATGTGCTTCATTAGATATTCCCTTAATCTTGCGTGATCCCGGCTGCCATCGAGTGCGCAAAGCAGCTCATTGCCGAAGGCATCCAGGGTGACAGGCTCATCGCGTTGGTTGACGATGCGCTTTGCCGTATCAGTAAACTGTTCAATGTGGTAATGCATCATATGGCGGATCATCTGTCGCAGGTGCCAGCCGGGATAGGTGTTGTAGCTGATATAGGCGATGCCTTGAGGGGTTAGGTTACATGATGATACGGCCATAATTTTATCTTGCACCGCATCGGAGACCCAAGAATAGACTCCGTGGCAGATAATATAGTCAAAAGTGCCCCAGGACGGATCGATATCCATGATAGAAGCCTTTTAAATATGGATGTTTTTCAACCCCAGGTCGCTAATTGTCTTTTGGGCCTCTTTCACTTGACGTAGGGAAAGATCTACACCAATGAATTCACTGTCAGGCAGGTTATATGCCATTGGCAGGAGATTGCCGCCGCTGGCACATCCGAGCTCAAGTATCCGGCACCGTGTGACCGGTGCGTATGTTAAACCAAATATATGGGCAAGTGTCGCAAGACGGTCCGGATGGGTTTGGGGGATAGGCGTGACTTTGATAAGGAATCAGGTCGTAGGTGGTTTACATGGGTAAATAATTCGGAACATTTTATTCAAGGTTCCGCCCGGAAAAACGTAACCGAGCATCGGCTTTTCATACGTGTATTATTCGCGGCAACTTGTTGCGAAATGCAAACAATAAATGCGACACCAGATAAATGGCAGATCAATGAATTCGTGTCAATGAATTTCATGTTTTTGTAAATTTCGATCAGTTGGATCTCCGTTTTTCAGATACGATCTTCACCGGACTGGCAGTCTTTCGGTTTTTAACCCGTAATCAAGCGAAAACGGAAACGTTGGATTACATCACATTCTACAACAGTAAACGACTTCATTCGGCTTTGGTTTTTTATCTCCTATGGCGTATGATAAAGAGCAGAGGTACTAAAAAGATGCTTAATTTTATGTCCGTTTTTTCTTGACCATTAGATTAGGGAGGGGTAGGATGAAAAGTAATGCAGGAGGGGTTGTGCGACCGAGAGTCTGAGGGAACGCTTCGGCGCGGCAGTCTTTGACAACAGCGCGACCGGGCGTACGTTCGGGAAATCCGGGTCAAGGCAAAAGGAGCGCAAAGATGGGCGGCAACAGGACACCAGGCCCCCAGGGCCTAAACGCAGGCGGGACGGCATTCGCGGCTGCTGGCACGGCAAGGAAGGCGGCCTGCATTCGCAGGCCCACCAATGGCAACTCTTTCGTCAAACAGAAGCAAAGCTGGTGCCTCGGTCGCCACCAGGTCCCCGAACACGACAAGATCGTGGGACAGATTTACTTCGCCACCAATAGCGCCCGGTTGGACAGCAAAGACCGGGAATCTCTGGACAACCTGTGCGGTGCCATCGTCGCCAGCGGTTGCCCCCGGGGCGAAGGTGCGGCACTGTTCCTAGTGGGCGAGGCGGACCACCGCGGCGACCCTGGCTACAACTGGCGGCTGGCCGCCTATCGGGCGCTGGCGGTGAAGCAATACCTCAAGACCAAGTTGCCTGCTGCGATCATTGTTGGCAAATCCCTTGGCGAGATGAAGGCGACGCAACCCGATCAGTGCGGCCACGTGTCCCAACAGCGCATGGCCGAGGAACGGGTGGTTATGATCATCTACGCCAAATACAGGATTATCATTGGCGACGACCTAGAGATTATGCCTCCCAAGATCGACGACGTGATCGAAGACGCGAGGCGCATCGTTCAGGCCAACAAAGCGAAACTCGGGAATCCCGGGAAGCGTCTGCTGTGTTACCTCACTAAACTCAAGCCCAGACCCACCGCCGAAAACGATGGGTACTGGACCTACGGGGACTGGGAGGCCGGTTGGAAGGCGGCTTACAAAAGTGGCAAATACCGAAAGGAAGATGCAGCCAGCTTCCTGAGAAAGGCCCGCCGCAGCGCACGCAACTTCCTGAAGCTTGAAGTGGCCCTCCGGCGGACAGACCAGCAGAAGCTGGAACAGCTCCTCCTGCTGGACAGGACAATCTTCAACAGCGTACAGAAAGTTGCGGATCGGCTGCGTAGGTCGGGCAGCGAGAAGTGTTTTGCCTATTGGATTGCGATAAAGAACACCCTCTTCGACATGATGGAGAACGAGCTGACCCTCTACCACTGCATCGAGTCGGAAACGAAGTCGATCTGGGAGTACATACCGGTTTGATTGAGAGCGGCGTTGTTGAAATATCTCCTGCCAAAAGGCGTTCTCCAGATCGCCCGACACGGACGCGGAACCAATAGTTGCTCGACCCTTGGGAATTTTTCGGGTTTTGTATATATGAATATGGGAACCCAAGAGCAAATTACGTTGACAGGTGCGGATATCAGCGGCGGCGAAGCGCCGGAAAAGGTCGGGCGACACGAGTCCGACTTGTCCCTTCTAAATCGAAAGCCGACATGTTCTGCGTGTGTCGTGCCTATTCGCCGAAAAGGCAAACGGCCAAGGAATCCTGGTTGGACATGGATTTGGATTCTATAATGGGGAAAGAAAAAAACATCCGAATTAAAAAATATCTTTCCATAAAGATATGGAGGGGATAAAAGGTTACGGATCACAAGGGATACAAGAGGTTTGGTAGTGCTGTTGAAATGTAGCCGAGTAGATTGGGTCGAGGAAAGAAACCCAACAGTGGACCGGCGAGGAGAGGACTTATGAGCATCACCACCGGCAGGGAAGGAATGCTTGATTTCGGTTTTGGGTTTCATCCCAAAGCCGAAAGATCCACAAAAATCCGTCGTACCTCAGATGGACCCTTTCGAATCTTATTGCTTGCGGATCTGAGTGGGAGAACTCAACGCCATATTGGAAATGTCGATGATCTGCATTTGCGCCCCTCTCTTCGGGTAGATGTGGACGAATACGATTCCATTTTAATGAAATACGCTCCCCGCATCGATTGGCCGATCGGTCAAATCAATTTCAAGGAACTCGATGATTTCCATCCTGACCATTTATTCAACGAATTAGAGATTTTCAAATCTTTGCGTGAAACAAGAGAAAGACTAAAAGATCCGGCCACTTTTTCAGATACGGCTCGACAACTTCGATCCGAAAAACCAAGGGGCTTGTCACCGGAAATCACAGAGGATGTGGAGCCCAAAGAGGATGTTTTCAGTCGCCTGATTGGAAAACCTTCCGAGCCATCTGAACAGTCGAAATCATCGCGGCCGCTCGATACTATCTCCTCAATGATTCGGAAAATCGTCGAGCCTTACATTGTGCCGGAAGCCGATCCCCGACTCGAGCAATACATTTCATCTGTCGACATGGCCATAACCGATCAAATGCGTGCGATTCTTCATCACCGGGACTTCCAGGCTCTGGAAGCCACCTGGCGGGGAGTTTGGGATTTGGTGACGGGTTTGGAACTCGACGAGGATTTGGAACTGTACTTGCTCGATGTTACCAAACAAGAACTCTTCCTTGAATTTAGTGCTCATATGACGGATTTATCAGCAGGCGGCCTGTACAGACAAGTGGCAGACAAAGGGATCGGTGCTTTAGACGGTGGTTCCTGGTCGGTAATCGTCGGTCACTATGATTTTGAATACAGCGAACAAGACATTAATCTGTTGGCAGGATTAGGATTATTATCCTCTCATGTTGGTGCACCGTTTCTCGCTAATGCCAACCCTTTCCTCATTGGCTGTAAATCCTTTGCCGAATACCTGGAACCTTCGGAATGGGTATCGGATTTACCCTTATTCAACAAATTGCGAAAGAGCTCTGTTTCCCCTTGGATCGGCCTCGCAGCACCCCGCGTTCTGATGAGATTGCCCTATGGAAAGAGGAGCGATGAGATCGAAGCCTTTAACTTTGAAGAATTATATGGAGAGCCGGATCACGAACACTTCCTATGGGGCAATTCAGCCGTTGCTATTGCCAGGCAGTTGGGTATGGCCTTCAAGAGACGAGGATGGTCCTTCAGCCCAGAAGATTGTTTCGATCTTGAAAATTTACCATCCCACACAATTCATACTGAATATGGAAGCGAGTTGAAGCCTTGTGCTGAGGTTTTTATGAGTGAGCGGGTGGGCGATGAAATCTCTCGACGGGGGCTGATTGCGCTAATGAGTTATAGAAACCGAAATGCCGTGAGAATACGAAACATTCAATCTATTTCCGATCCGCCAATATCATTATCTGGACCATGGAACTGATGGAAACCATATACAAAAATTGGGGTCCAGAATAAGACCTGAGCTGAAAGATTTTCAAGTTTTGTGTTCACATCTACCAATTCACTTCGTGCTTGCAATGCTTACGCCTGTTGCAGCAAACCGCACTCCGCGAGCCACTCCAACTGGTCTCGAACGAGAGAAACCCATCGATCGACGCTGAGGGGCTTATCGGGTTTCACTCGCTGTTGCATCAAGGAAGTCAACTCACCAACGGTGTGTTTTCCGTCCAGCAACTGTGAGAGTTGCTGCTGGAAAGCGTTCTCCAGCCGAACGGGGCGATGTGCGGCCGTGGTGACCAGCCCCGTGGTCGCCAACTGACGACAGAGGGGGGACATGCAAGGACAGGGATCAATTGTTCGCGTGCAACGGCGGGGTTCGAACGTTAGCTCCAGAGCGCCGCCCAGCACCATGCACTCCACCATGTCGGCCGCCTCGTCGTCCGTGACATTCTCTCCGAGAGTGTCGCGAAACTGAGCCACAGGCATTGAGGCGGGACGATCCGTGGCGAGAAGGTCTAAAGCCATCTGCAATCCTGAATGCTCGATGCAGAACTTCCGTCCTGCATCCGTTCGGAAGTGAGTCACGCCATCTTGCGGCTCCTCGCGACGGCACGTTGCCACGGCGTGCAGAGACTGCAGACGCCCGAAATCGGTCTTACGATTGACGTGCAAATGCCCGTGACACAGCAGGCTGCGCCGGAAGGAGACGTTGGCCAGAAAATCGACGTACTGCTGTTGTTCCTTGTAGTTTTCATACCGCTCGATAACCCACTGACGCAATTCCGGAACCAGGCGGTCCGGCGCCGTACTTGCGGGAAATGCATCATCCACGTACTGCAACGCAAAAGCTTCGATGCGATCGAGAAATTCCTTGAAATACAGGGGTTGGTTGGTGTCGATGAGGTACTCGTGAACCAGATAGCACATCGGGTCGCCGGACTTTTCCAGATCCTGATGCAGCCGGTGAACGAGCAAAGCGGCCGGATCATCCGGTAACCGGGGCTGGTTGGCCAACCGGTGAATCAAGTCTTGGGCCGCGACCGCCTTGTCGCGCAGATCGATGATCTGTTTGGTGTGGTACCGCATCAATTCACCAAGGGCCTGTTTCCCGTGCCAGCCGGGGTAGGTGTTGTAGCTGACATATGCGATTCCCGTTTCTTCGAGATGATCCCGGCAGATCGCCAGGATCCTTTCCTGCACTGCGGACGACACCCAGGAGAAGACACCATGGACAATAATGTAGTCGTAACGTTCCAGATCGTCGGCACCCAGATCGAGAATATCGCGCGTCCGCAACTCGAAGTTGTCCAGACCTAACTCACGGATTGCCTGCCGACCCATATCCACTTGAACCGGGGAGAAATCGATTCCCACGAATTGGCTGCCGGGGTAGTCCACGGCCATGGGAAGCAGGTTGCCGCAATCCGCACACCCCAATTCCAGCACACGACAACTTCTCGGCGGCGCTGGAGTCAGGCCTCGCCAGGCAGCGATTGCGGATATCCGTGAGATGTGTGTGAACGGTTTGGGGAGATTGCGGTAGGGAACTGTATCGTACGACTTGCGCAAAGCGGCCGAAGAAGGCGCGCTGCCGAGCTTTTCGATGCTTCGCGTCTCGTTCATCGTTCGTTTCCCCGTCAAATGATAAGAACGCGCTTTTTGAGAGCGGGTAAAGTGAAGTAGACTGAAAAGTTATTATTGTGTATGGAACTTATACAAATCTCAACATATGGAAGCCCATTGTTTGCGATGACAATCAAAACCTTTATACTAAAGGCCAACTCGGTTGTCAATTGTTAGCGGCGGAGTGAAAAGGTATATTCCCTGGCGGTTTGAAAGTGCTATGTTTTTTTGGCATGAACTTTGCTTATAGTAAAAACATAACCAATTGAAATCTTTGCTATTAGAATAAAATACATCAAGAAAAGTTTCAATATAAAAGCTCTTTAGGAAGAAAATACACCACTTTCAAACCGCCAGTTTATAGGTAGTTTCAGACTGGCGCTGACACACAAGTTGAGTTTTTGCTTATTTCGCGTCAGAAAAGGCAATTCTTGTCATCAGGGTGAATCTTTAAACACGATATCCAAATCAGTTGGACATGAAATCCTCCAGATTCTTTCGATGGGCCGGAGACATTTCCGCAAACTCTATGCCCAGGAAAATTGAGCTCACTTCCCCCTTTTTTTCCGCAACTCTTTTCAAGGTGCCCCAGCAATGGATGACTCCCTTTGATTGGGGTAAGTTGATGGCCAATCGGATCTTAGAATTGATTAAAAGGTCAAGGAGTCGGCGATCCCGGGCATGTATTCGGATTCCAGAAACGGAGATTTTGCTGGAAATTGCATGAAAGAGGGTTCCTTCAAATTGTTTAGAATTATGAGCGCTAGAAGAAAAATGGAAATCCACAGGAAGTTCAATATTGAAACGCGGTTGCTTTCTTCGCTCCATAAATCCGGCTGCCCGTTTCTTCTCCTCCAAATCCTTCAGGCTTTTTCGACAGTACTTCTCTATTACCTCCTTGACCGCAGGCGAATTATTCATGATTTCCCGCATACACTCCAATCTCAACTCACAGAGAAGTGTCTCCTCTAAAACCTGAACGGTTACCATTCTGGGAATACCGGTTAAAAAAGAAATCTCACCGAAAAACTGGTTGCAGGTGAGGAAGGACACCAGGATCTCCTTGCCTTGGTTGTCATGAGTAATGACTTGAACTCTACCGTCCAAAATTATGTATAGTGACCTCCCGAGGTCACCCTGCCGAATAATGGTGCTATCCGGATCAAAGATCACAAGGTTAGCCACCTGGCTGAGTCGAGCGAGGTCTTTTTCACCCAATCCGACAAAAAATGGTACCTTAGAAATTGCATGGATCAATCTGCGGGATCGATTTGAAAGGTCACTGCTATTCAATCGATTGTAAATATCCGTCGTTTTTAACTTCGAGACTTTCGTTAGGTGGATTTGCTGCCGTGCCTCCTCTCCCTGAAAAAACCGAAGCGGCACATTTCCAATTAAAAGTGTATCCCCGCTGGTGAGAGTTGACTTCTTTATTCGTTCTCCATTAACAAACGTTCCATTCGAGCTGCCGATGTCTTCCAAAATAGAATGGCCATCCTCTATATAATAAACAGCATGATGTTTGGAGACAGTGGGATGTGACAGGCAGATGTGATTTTCCTTTCCTCGCCCGATACTCTCTCGAGCTTCCAATGAAAAGACCTTCTCTTTGAGCGGCCCTTTTTCTATAAAAAAATAGGATTTGATCATGGCCCAAAAAAAATGAATAATACTAAGGCACAGACTCTTGATAAGATTTTGCTATTTTATTAAAAATTATAGAAAAATTAGGCTGATATGTCAAACAAAATATAGCACCAAGATATGGCCCTAAGATGGTGGCTGCTGATTTTCTTATTTGAATGCCCAGCCCATTTGCCATCGGACTTTTTTATCGACCCGGATTAGCCCTTAGAGGCATGTTTTAAGAAAAATCAACGTTCCACATTCCAAAAGACAGGTGCTCTATGTCAAAACTCCCTGATTTTATGAGGATTTAGATCAATATGCAGGGTTGACAATAAGGTCAGAATCTAGTATCTTATTTTAAGCAATTGCTGTCAGGAAGAGAATTGTTTTATCACGACTGTTAATACCTTATATTCTGATTTGTCCGGACACTGTACACAAACTTAAATTTCAGCTTATTCGCATCGGCCCATTGCTCACTTGGCATTCACCAGGCTGATGTTCTGAATGGAAGAAAACGGTGCGTCCTAAAGTCCGATTCATTCTGGGAAATGACCCTAAAACCTTTTTTGAGGTTAACCAAGAAGAGTTTTTTATCGGAAGACGGAAGAACTGCGAGATATATATTGATGATCCTCATGTTTCGGGCCGGCAAGCGAGGATCCGCTTTCAGGATGGCAGATATATCCTCGAAAATCTGGGCCGGAATCCCACCCTTGTGAATGCCAGGCAAGTAGAAAGGCATTTTCTTCAGAACGGGGACAGCGTGACTGTCGGAATTACCCAATTCATATTCCAGTCTGTGGAAGAACGAGTTGATGTTGGCCAGGAAAAAACATTTGAGTCAGAAACGGTGGTAATAAGCTCCCCACTGGGGAGGATGCTGGTTCCTCGATTGATAGTTACCGCTCCTCAAGGAAAGATCACTTCTCACTCTCTGGACAAAACGTATTTTCTTGTGGGACGGTCCATGGATGCGGATATTACCCTGAAGGATCCGTTGGTCTCCCGTAAACACTGTACGATCGAAAAACGCGCCCAAGGCTTTTTTGCCAAAAATTTCAGCGAAACCAATCCATTACTCATTAACAATCGTCCTGTTTCAGATCAACGGCTGTATCCAGGAGATCAATTACAAGTGGGTCCTTATCTGCTTTCTTTTGTTTCAGAACGTCCGGAAGACATTAAACCCCTGGAAAAAAAGTTTGCGGTCCAGCCGAAAGGAGCCACATGGACGATATGGCTGGTCGGAGCCTTTCTATTGCTGACTATGGGGGGCTACGTATTTTATTCCAAGGCATACCATCCATGGAAGGCAAGACGGATTCTTTCGTCGGCATCAGAAGAAATCGCTTCAGGTTCTCACTTACAGGCTCAGACTCTTCTCGAGAATCTTTTGAAAGCTAACCCTCCCATTGATGAGGATCGAAGAGCAAGGGAACTGCTTGCTCAATCGATCCTGGCGTTTTCTAACCAGCTGGAAAAACAAGGCAAGACTGAGGAGGTTAAACGCTTCTTGATCGGTTATCTTAAGGGTCATGGTGCCGGCCAAGAGGCTGAATTTGTTTGGAACAGGCTGGACCTTCTTCGATTGAACGAAGGTAAATACCTGGAGAACGCTGAAGAACATCAAGCGGCAATAAAGGCATATGCAACCGTAAGAGAAGACGGTCCATACTATGATACCGCTCAGAAAGGAATTCGTCGAGTCTGGTTAGCTTATCAGCAGGAAGGTCTTGGGAAGAAGAATGTGGCACAACTTCTTAAGCAAGCTGAAGAGCATTTTCTGGCCAAAAGATACCTTCGACCTGTCAATAAGAATGCCTACACGGTTTATCAGGCTGTTTTGGCTTTAGAACCAAACAATGGACTGGCTCTTCAAAGAGTCGATCAAATGAAGAATTTCTATCGAGATGAGGGGGAAAGATGTTTTGACGGGAAGGATTGGAAGCGGTCTCTTTTGTACTTTGAACGTTATAAATTAATGGATCCGGACAGTTCGGAGATAAATAAGAAGATAGCAATCTGCAGAGATAATTTGGGTCGCTTTAAAACTGCAAAAACCAAAGAGGGCGAAGCAAAAGTTGCTCCTGATGAAAGGAAAGAGAGAGTCAGGCGGTTGCTAAAGGATTCAGGAGCAGAGAGTGCCACAATCATGAAATATCTTTTCGAAGAACAAGCCAAAGGAGAGAAAGAAACACCATGGTAATCAAGCGGGTTCTTTGTTGTGCAATGATAGTTGGTTTTTCCATAAACTTAGCGGCTTGTAACATCTCAAAATCTCCTCAACCTCAGGTTCCAATAATACCGGATGAAACCCAGCTCCACCGCAAAGTGGCTGTCTTGCCGTTTGTGAACAAAACATCTGATCCTAATGCTGCCGAGACCGTAAGGAAGATGTTCTATAATTTTTTCAGTTCGCTGAATTATCTGGACGTTGAGCCTTCAATAGTAGAATCGTCTTTAAGGGAAAAAGAATTGTATAAGACGCTCATTTCGGGAGGGAGAGTGTCCCCTCAGAAGCTGGGCCAAATTCTCGGAGTGGATGCAATTATCCTGGGAGATGTTATTAGTTTTGGAAAGGTTTACGCCATACTCTATACTGAAGCCAGAGCAGGTCTTCGAGCGCGATTCGTGAGTTGCAAAACTGGACAAGCTATTTGGGAGCTGGAACATACGACAAGTCTGCGCAAAGGTGATGTGCCCCTCAGCCTGACCGGTCTGGCAAAATCCCTGGTAACCTCTCTGATCAGCTATAAACAAACCGAAGCGGTAAAAGCAGCTGCAGCCCTTTGTATGGAAATGGTAGACACCATACCGAATCCTCCGGCAATAATGGAACCGCCCCCCCGTATTAAGGTTTTTGTTCACAATGGGGCGGGAACTCTTTTGCGACCCGGAGACTATCTCAGGGTAGCCATGATAGGCGATCCCGGCCACAAAGGGAGTTGGGAGATTTTTCCACGGATTAAGAATATTCCTATGGAAGAAAAAGAGCCCGGTACTTATCTGGGATCTTATAAAGTAGCCTCTAATGATCGTCTCTCATACGGCCGCCTGGTGGGTCATCTCAGGTCCAACAACAATTCAGTAAGTCATTGGATTGATGTCCTGGGCCCGGTGAGTCTGGGTCAACCCACAATCTTACCAAAAAAGTTTACCAGAGACACCGTTTTAGGTCCGGAGAAAAGCCCCTATATTGTAAAAGAAGTGCTGGTGGTTCAACCGGGTGTGAACCTTGTAGTAAAGCCAGGTGCCATAATCTGGTTCAATGAACTCGGCATTGTGATAAGAGGGGCAATCAGAGCTGACGGAACCCGGGAGAATCCCATTAGATTTTGCGGATTTGGAACATCAACCTGGAAGGGAATTTTCATAGAAGGAAATCGTGGCAATCACATTTTCTCCCATTGCGTAATCTCAGGCGCTGAATATGGGTTAAGAACGTTCGATTCTAATGTGATGGTCAATCGCTGTCTTTTCCAGGATAATAAGTGGGCACTTGTTTCGGAAGGTGGCGTAGTGCAAATACAAGAATCTCATCTCCGAACCTCTGAAGAGACGGGTTTATCTGTAAAAAAGAGTAAGATCCTCGTAACGGGTTCCGTTATCTCAGAGAACAAATCCGGCGGGATTTTGCTGCAGGCTTGCGATGCCCGAATCGAACACAACAATATTTTGAATAACGGCAGGTGGGAAATCAAGATTCTCGATGATGGCAATAACCTTCAGGTTAGAAACAACTGGTGGGGAAGTCATGACATCAGCAAAATCAGGCTGATCGGATCTGCAGAAGTAGAGCCTATCTTAAAGGGGCCCATTGATTTCGAACTCCTCGGAGAAATGAATTACTGACAGATCTCAAAAAGCTCCGGTGTCATTTTTTCCACGGTTTTGAGCCACTCGGACAGATCAGACGGAGAAGGATCATAGTATTTTTCAACTGTTTTGAGTATATTTGAGGTTTCGACCTCAACCAGTCTCAGGTGAATTAACATCCGATGATTGCCCATTTCAACAACCTCTCCGAATACCATCAATTTTGCCCCTGCAAGTTTCCCAAGATTTAACCGTGTATGTTCATCTACCAGCAAGCTCGTATCCAGGTTAAGTTCCTCCAATACAAGAAGGAGGCGATCCCTCGTGATGACATCGTAATGCTCTTCCTGTATTAGTTTTTGAATAATTTTTCCGGAAAGAAAAGGATCCATACGCACATTCCCCGAAGGGCTTGTGATTTCGAAATCCCATACAGCAATACCCGTTCCTTTTTCATAACAGATTGAAGAAGGAATGGGTTTTTCCTTGTGAAACGGTGCAGAAGTGGCACATCCCATCAATAAAAAAACGATGATACCAATGCCGATGAATAGATTTCTATCAAACGCTAATTTTTTCATTCGTAATGGAAATCCTTGATGGTTTCCTTTAACTTGTCGTCCATTTTCACTTGTCTAAGATGATGAACAATCCGACCGGTACAAAATCCGGCCTCGAGTCCGGTTACCTCGATCTGAGCAATCGATTTGGGTTTGCGAAGGAGTTCTTTGCCTTTGTAAATTAGGGGTTCCTGATCTTCAATAACGTCGAATTTCGTACCTAATACAACACCCACATCAGGACCGATATTAATGGTTACGTCGGTGCCTTCAACATTTGCCACATAGCCTTGTAAAGGGTAGTTTGTCATGACGAAGGTAAGTAGTTCTCGATTGAGTCGGTACAGTTCTTTCTGCATAGATTTCCTGGATTCTATGGTCCCCTCAATAATCCCACGAATTCTTGATGTTTCCACATCAATCAGTCTGAGGCTTAACAATGTAGATCCGGGTGAATGGTAGAGGTTTCCGGTTCCAATGATCGTGGAGGCAAAAAGTTTACCGAGTTTCAGTCGTGTGTTAGGGTCAGCCAGATCGGATGAACCCAGATTGAGTTCTTGCAAGAGTTGATCGATAAGGTTCCGATCCACGACCTGGACTCTTCCTGATCCCTTGAGTTGATTTGCAAGGTTGTAAATCATAACCGTCGAAAAACCTTCTCTTACAGCCATGCCACCACCCTCTTCCAAATCTAAAAAAGTCAGCACCATCGGCTTTGAGGTTGTCCAGGTATCTTTTAATTCAGGCCTTTCTTCCCTTTGCCCCTTCATTTTTCTAAACCGCTCTGAAAGCTCTTTGATGAGTTGGTTCCTCCGGTTACTTTGTTCAGTATCCTTCTTGAAATCCAGCATCTCTTGTGCCCTTTTTGCCAAAACTGCCGAGAAGACATCATTTTTGTCAATGGCTTGAGCCTCTTGATATGTTTTCCACGCTTCGTCCAACCTGCCTTCTTTTTCGTAAGCAACTCCCTTGTTCGTCATATGTTCGATGACATGCGGACTTATTTTCTCAGCCATAGCAAATTCTTTGAGTGCCTTTTCGTTTTTGCCATTCTGGAGATTTATTCTTCCGATTCGACTATGTGCATCAGCCTTATAATAGGGATTTTCTGCCGTTGCTTTTATTGCTGCGTGGTATTCCGCCTCAGCTTCGCTTTTTTTGCCCTGGCTGTACAAAATGTTACCCTTCAAGATATGAGGAAAAGATCGGGTCGGGTCTTTTTTCATCACTTCATTGATAATTTCAAGAGCCTCACTTGTCTTTCCCTGCCGTATATAGACTTCGGCCAGTATCTCTTTACCAGCTGTTTCCGTGGGTCCCTTTTTGGTAATGAGTTCTTTAGCCATTTTTTCCGCTTGTTTCAGGTCCCCCTTGCCTAAGTTGGATTTTCCAGTAACCACTAAGGCTCTGTCGTTTTTAGGATCGACTTTGAGCACCTCGTTGCCGATAGTCCCTGCAATTTCAGTTTTATTTTGCTGCAATTTTCTTTCCGCCAGTCTCAGCAGTATGTGTTGTCCTTTTCCCTGCAACTGGTCGAGAATAATCAGCTTCGGTGCAAGAATGCAAACGGTGGGCAGAATGATACGGGCATCATAAAGATCACTAATATTCATTGTGTCGAGAAGGATCGGGCACATGAGATGGGTCCGGGCAATAAAATCCTGAACTTCTGACTCGGATGAGCGAGTGATGGCCAGAATATTGAGATCTTCATCCTTGTATTTTTGGGATAGATCGTTTAAACTTACTAATCCCTCCACACTCGGCCGTGAGTCCACATCAAAAAAATAGAGAACCACCAGGGGCTTTTCTTTCATGTCGGACAAATTATAAGTTGCCCCTCTGATGTCTTTCAGGGAAAAGGCCGGCGCTGGTTTGCCAATGATCACTCCTGAAAAACAAATTCCGGTTCCAATGAAGACGGTTATTGCTGTGACCGCAATCAAAATCACCATTCTTGAAAAAAGTTTCATGGCTTTCCCTCCTTATACATTTCCGGTATGTTAAAAACTTTTTTATCAAATCCAAATAAACCTCCAGCGGTGTTTCACCTTTTTCATCGATTTTGAGCTGGGCTTCCCCATCATAGAGATCGTGCAGGCTTAACCTAACCTAATATTTGCCCATCGGAAGCTTGATTTTAAGAAGCGTTTTTTTTACGCAATAACATATTTCATTCATTTAATAACATCTCTTGAAAAAACTCCATGAGTGTCTCAAAGGGAATCAAAAAACCCACTGAATCGGTTCCTCGATATCTTCCCTTTATAATTGCCACCAGGTTTCCGTGCTTATCAAAAACAGGACTTCCACTGCTACCGGGATGAATCTTCATTTGGACCTGCCATAAAATGAGATCATCGACACGTTTCGGAGCAGTAACACTTCCAGAATACACTGCTTGGTTCAAATTAATAGGACAACTGACGGAATAAAGTTTCTCGTCCGTTTCCAGTAGACTTCTGCCATTGGCTAAGGAAATGAAATTCACAAGTTTTTCGTTAATTTGGATAAGGGTCAGATCCCGATGAAAATCCATCTTCAATATTCTACCGGGTATTTCGCTTCCATCATGAAGGATGACATTAATTTTTTTGAAATCTCTTATATTGTGTGCAGTAGAAATAATCCTAACACGACCGTTGTTGTTGATGATGAATCCCGAAGCCTGATAAGTTTCTCCTGCTACCGTAGCTTCGATACAAACGACAGCCTCCATGTGAGCCATTACCGCAGCAGGAATTTTTTGATGCGGATTCGATACCTGTATTTCCAAATCATTTACGTATTCTGTAATATAGTTCCAGAACCGATTCTTCAGTTCCGGATTGATCACGCCTCCGTTGTTTTTACAGATTGTCACTTGAGTCGCCAGGGGAGATTGCTGGCTTAAACAAACTTCCCAGACTTTTTTTTGGCTTTCGGCCCTCAACCGCGCTTGACTTAATTCCTGATCCACTCTAAGGATCTTAAAATCCGAATCCCTGAACCATTTGGAAATAACATCCTGCATTTCAGTAATCGGTAAGGGATAAGTTCTTGAAAATTCTGATGGGTCCGAGAAGGCTGGCACACCTGTAAATAAAAGACATAATACCACCCCGATGGAGCGTATACAAAACGGAAAAAATATTTTATACATTTGATTTATTATACATTTTTGTGAAGTCAGATCCATTTTCATCACTCTTCACATTACTCATGCCGCAACGCTCTGACCGGTTCGAGACGGGCCGCTTTTATGGCCGGATATAAACCCGAAACCAGGCCCACACTACCGGCCATTATAATTGAGACGATCACCGACCAGATCGTTAATACCGTTTTCCAGCCAGCGACTTTGCTGATAATTACAGCACTTCCTGCTCCCATGATAATCCCAACACATCCACCTGTACCTGTTAGCACAACTGCTTCACAAAGAAACTGAAACACGATGTGTTTTCGGGCAGCCCCAATAGCCCGCCGGATGCCGATCTCTCTCGTCCGCTCCGCTACACTTGCCAGCATGGTATTCATGATGCCGATGCCTCCTACAAGCAGTGAAATGCCGGCGATACATCCAAGTACTATATTGAAAATGCGTTGGGTTTTCTGCGCTTGAATGATTAGTTCTTGGGGTACGATAACCTGAAAATCCTCAACCCCGCCATGCTTTTGGTTCAGTATTCTCCTCACTGCTTCAGCACATGCCTGTACATTTGTATTCCTCTTTACTCGAATCCAAATCTCCGATATCTCACCAAAGCCTTTGTGTTCCCGAACACCCATGGTTTCGGTCCCTATCGGGATGAAAACAGCCCGGTTATAATTGCGAACGGCCAAGGTTGGCGACTTATTCCGAAGCTTTTGACGCTCCTGCAGGATTCCCACAATTCGATAGGTGCGATTTTCCATTCGCAATACCTGTTTCAAATGACCCCTGTCCCCAAACAACGCGCTTACCTCTTGTCCTATAACGCATACAAGGTTTTTTCGAACAACATCCGTATCACAGATGAATCTTCCTGCCTTGACGGACAAGTTCATTGCCTCCTGGTATGAGTCTGTGACGGCAAGGATTTCAAATGGATCCTGCGCAGTGGATATAGAGAGAGAAGCTTTTACTTCCTTAAGTGGAGCTACACACGAGATGCCAGGAATCGCCTTCTGTAGAGAATTTGCATCTGAAAGCACTAAGCCATGGGACAGGCGACTGCGGACAGCGGCTTCCTGGGCCTTGGTAAGCTGCAAGGTTCGGACAATGATACTATTGGTTCCCAACCTCTCTATCTGCTCCAGAACTTCCCACTTTGCTCCTTCGGCAATTGCCAGCATAGCAACGACTGCCACAACCGCAAAAACGATTCCCAGAGCGCTTAGCAGACTCCTCAGCCTGTGCCGTAATAATGCACGCCACGCGTCGTGCATGATTTGGTCCCACTTCATGTACAACCCTCATTATTTAAAATTCGGCCATCCAGAAGCCGGTAAATGGTCTGGCAGTGTGACGCCACTTTTTCTTCGTGGGTGACCACAATCAATGTGGTACCCTGCTTGTTAACCTCCTGAAATAGCGAGATAATGCTTTTGCTCGTTTCCGAATCCAGGTTTCCTGTGGGCTCATCGGCCAAAATCAGCAGTGGTTCTACAACAAGGGCCCGGGCAATGGCAACGCGCTGCATTTCACCGCCGGAAAGTTCTGACGGCTTATGATTACGCCGTACAGACAGACCTACACGCTCTATCGCCCTTTCTGCGAGTCGCCTGGCTTCATTCCGGGTCTCCTTCCTGTAAAGGAATGGCATTTCTACGTTCTCAAACACACTATATTGAGGGATCAAACTGAAGGTCTGAAAAACAAATCCGATTTGATTCGCACGCATTAAAGATAAATCACGGTCTGAGACACACGAAATATCTTGTCCGCCCAGTAAATAGGCCCCCTTCGTTGCCCTTTCCAAACACCCGAGGATGTGCATTAACGTCGATTTTCCGGATCCCGATGGCCCCATAATTGCAACAAATTCCCCGGACTGTACAGAAATATCCAGACCCCGAAGCGCTTCAACCTTTTCGGGACCCATCTCATATACCTTTATTATCCCCAGGGCCTCAACAATTTTTTCACAATCGTTCATCGGATTTTAGTCTTCTTTCTGAGGCAGCTCATGCTGTCTTAGAATCTCAGTTGAAGGTGGTCGGGACAGAGCCACACGTTCTCCCTCTTTTAACCCTGAGAGAACTTGAGTCCAATCCTCGCTCTGTGCACCAATAGACACCTCACGCTTTTCATAGCTGGCTTCTGCGTTAACATAAATATAACTCCTCCCCTGTTCGTTGAATACGGCATGGATAGGAACACAGAGCGCATTGGTAACTTTTGCACATTCTATCTCCACCCGGGCTGTCATGCCGGGTCTCAATCGCTGATCCTCTTCCCTGACCGAAATGACAATTTGGAAATACTTATCGGCCGTGTGGGATTCAGCTCGTGATTCCGCTAATACACCAATGGACTGCACCTGTCCCGGGAGGCTGAGGTCGGGATATGCGTCCGTGTAAACCACAGCTTCTTTTCCAACACCGACCTTATGGAGATCAATCTCGCGTATCTGTGTCTTCACTACCATCTCGGATATGTCTGGCAGGTAGACAAGCGGCTGGTTCTGCCAGACGATATCCCCAATACGCGGTTTTCGCTTTTTCCCTCCGTGAAAGGCTTCTGTTAAAACCGAAATACCTGGAATCGGTGCTCGAATGACCGTTTGTTCAAGCTCTGTCTGAGCAGTCTTCAATGAATAGGTCGTGCTTTCCAGGTTTTGCTGAGCTTTCCGTAATGCTGCGATAGCCTTTCCGATCTTGAAGCCAGACCCTTTTTTTAATTGCTCCAGGTTCATCTGGGCCCGTGCAACCTGAGCATGTGCGTTTTCAATTAAAGAAGGCAGTACGTAATCCCGGTAGCTTTCATGCTGGCGTGTCGTTACTTCATAAGTTTCTTTTGCCTCTGAAACTCTGTTTTGTGCCTGAGAGATCTCTGTTAGGTTGGCATATCCTCGTTTCTCAAGCATTTTAAGATCCGCAAGGTATCCCTTTTTCTCTTCCCAATCCTGTTTCGCTTCTTGGGCTGCTCCCTGCAAACGATTGAGTTCCAGCGGGCCGTCACCCTTCTCCAGTTTTATAAGATCCAACTGAGCAACACGTAAATCAAATTCCGCTGTCTTTATTTCGCGCTCTGATTCTACCTTTTCCCATTCGAGTACTTGCTCGTGGGCGGACACCACAACTTCCCACTCTTGAACCTTTGCGGTAAGACGAGTGACTTCTTCCTCGAAAAATGTCGGATCCAGGCGCACAAGCACATCATCTTTTTTGATTCTGGCCCCGTCATCGATAATCCAAACAATTTTTCCACGGTCACCACGGATCTGAGAAAAAAGGACTGTGGATCTTGCCGCATCCAGCTCTCCCACGGTCTCAACCAACACAGAAAAACTTTTATTCACCGCCGCTGCTGAAAGAATAGGAGCATTTTCAGACTTTTTGCCCATCACCCAAAACCATACAAAGACCATTATCAAAACGGGAATAAAGACAAACCTTAAAATATTTTTCATGCGTGGTATCAAAACTTCTCAGGCCTTTCAATCAAGGTTCCCAATGCAGCCCGCAATCGATGGCTGCCTATGATATAGTCAAGAACCGCTGAAAGAAGATTCGTCTCTGCACGACGAAGTTCTGTTTCAGCATCAACCAAGTCAAAATTATTTGCCAGCCCCCACCGAAACTTTACTTGTGCCAGCTCCAACTGCCCTTTAGATTGCCTGATTTGCTCTTCCTGGATTGTAATACCCTTTTCAGAAACGCTAAGATTTCTTAGATTTCTTTTGACTTCTCTGATCACCTCATCGTGCAGGAGACCGGCGTTACGTCGTGCAACCCGCACATTAAGGAGGCTTTGATCATATGCAGCATGTTCCGCCGTTCGGGCAAGGTCGGTTGAGGTTACCAAACCTAAATTCCAGGAGTCCCGATCAAATTTAGTGCCATCTCCAAAGTTTTCCCCGCTGCCGAACCGTGAGTAATTCAATACCAGATCTAAATCCGGCCAGGTGTTATGTTTGGCAACCCTGGATAAGCGCTGTGCTTCCCGGATGTTGTCTGCCGATTGATCCAATTCAACCCGGTTCTTGAGTGCTGTTCTCACGGCTTCTTCCTTTCCAAGCCGGACAAGGTTATACGTAAGCGGCGTTTCTACCACTATGTCTTCCTCAAGGGGCAGCGCTAACAAGATCTTCAGATTATCAAGAGCGTCTTGATAGGCTTCGCGTGCCGTGTTCAGGTTGTCCTCTGCCTGTTTCTGCTGAATGCCTGCCCGGTAAACGTCAATCGGACTGGACACTCCGATCTTTTCTTTTGCTCTGGCTGCCTCGGCGTGCCTTCGAAGCCGCAAGGCTGAATCTTCATTCAACCGAAATAACTCTTTTTGCCTGATGACCTCGTACACGGCACCTATGGTGTTGAGCACGGTATTTACTTGCGTCAAGTAGAGGCTGCGTCGGTCCGAACGTACCCCAAATTCAGCATTGTGTACTCCCGACAGATTATATTCCCTGTCGATACCCCTCAGCAGGGGCTGCGTCAGACTCGTATCCACACCGGTTTGATACATGTCGCCCATTTTTTGCATATTGGGGCTAACGTTAATATCAGTACCCCTTGCGAATCTTTTTTGCAGGGAAATCCCTGCTCCCAAAATTTCGTCAGAACCCTCACCACTGGCACCGGTTATCCCTGCTTCAGCGCCTGGAAATATTTTAAGCTCAAATTCCGACTCGGCAGAAACAAGAGAAAGGCGCGTTCCTTGTACCTGATCAATGGAGTCTGCCACCCCCCGGTTGGCTTCCAGAGCTCGGTTGACGGCCGTCTCCAAAGTCAGCTTTTTTATCTTGGGTTTCTTCAAATCTGTTTCTGTCTTTTCCGCTGTCTGGTCGGTCCTGACCGATGGTACCGTAACCATTCCGGCCTTTATTTTAGGGTTCAGATTTTGATCGACATCAAATTCAACCCTTTTTCCACCTTGTTGTTCCGGAGCTTTAATGGGTTCAGTACCTGCAAGCAAAAACGAGTCGGATGCCCAGGCTTTTGGCAGCAGAATAATCATTTGAAAGGTCACGCAAAAAATGATGAGTCGACAGAGCTGATTTGTCAATAAAAACAAGTGTAAACTCCTCATTATCACCCTTTAAAAAATATTAGGCATGGATTTTGATGAAGAAAATATCCGAATTTAAATTTTCTTTTAAGTTTTTTTTAAGGATTGTTCATGAAATTTTTAGCTTATCGGGTTTGACGATAACGTTCCAAAAGATAGAGACAAATAGAGATGGCTGCGAAAAGAAAAGATATCAACACACATGCATTGGGAATCAATAAGAGTGAGGTCTCCCATCTTTGGTACTTGACCGCTGAACCCCATGAATTGCAAATTAAAATTTATATTTATCATAATAAATTAATATTATCAAGAAATAAAGGATTTTCAATTAGATACACAGAACAGAACTATTTACCTTTCATTTCACATATATTCGTTATACAGATTTCCATGAAAGGCATAAAACATAAAGATATCAAAATGATATCCTTCGAAAGAATGAAAAGAAAATATAGGCCAAAATAAATTTTAAACGTGTTTTTAAATAAAATTGATTTCTTATGATGTGGAGATATCGGGAAGTTGAATTGCCGGTAAAAGGAAGTAACTCAAGTTTCGCACCCTTTGATGCGGGTTTGCAACATATAATTACTTCATTTACTTCTGTTTTATAATAGTAAATGGCTCCAATTTGTGGTATACATAATTGCTCAAATTAATTGTATATTCCAACAAAAGGAGCCATTTAAAAATGAATACCACAAACTGTAAAAAGTTTAAAGGAGAAGTTGAAAATTATCTGAGAAACGGCCAAAATAATATTGAATCAAAAATTGACAGCGCTTTTTCTTCACTAAAATTTAAAACGTGGCTATGTAAAACCAATATTATCAAAAAAGATGGCTATTACGCATCACACATTCTGTTTATCTTGATGATATTGGCATTGCTGAAAGTAAAATCGGTTCACAGTTTCTGTAAAAAGCACTGGCAACACTGGTCTGAAGCCAGAAAGGATACCCTCTATAGATTCAAACAGAATGCTGCGTATTGCTGGCCGTCTTTTATGTAAAAAGCCAATAGCCAAATTTTCAAGGCGATTGAGATTGATAAGACTCCCCAGGAAGAGCGCTATTTTGTGATCGATGATACGATTCTTGCCAAGTTGGGCAGGAAGATTGAAAATGTTTCTTACCTTTTCGACCATAATCTTGGTTGTTCTGTATTGGGTTTTTGCATTGTAACACTGGGACTTTTTACTGTACATGGTTTTTACCCACTTGATTTTGCATACTGTTTTGGGCAAAAGCGGAACAAAAAAAGTCTTGAAACTATCGGTGATCCCAGGAAAATCAGTGGCCAAAGAAGCTTTGAAGCCAAACATTATACGAAAGTGGAACTGGCTTAATGATGATCCAAAGCTCTGTAAATTGTGGTATTGTGCCCGGCTATGTCCTGTTTGACAGCTGGTATGCCTGGCCCGGCTTTATCAATGGAATTCGCAAGATCAAAGAAAGCATTCACATTATTTGCCGATTTAAAGACAGCAATGTCCAATACGAGTATAAAGGCCGAAAATATAAGCTGTCAGATCTATATCAAAAAATTAAGCATGGCCTTAAAAAAGATCAAAGAACAGGGCTGATCCTAAAACGGGTTACAGTAAAATTGCCTGAATCCGATCAAGAAGCTGTGATCGTATTTTCTAAAGGGTATTGTGAACCGGAAGTAGATAGCGTCAAGGGCAAGAAAAAGAAAAAAGAATCAAAATGGACCGCTTTTTTCAGCACCAATACCCGTTTGCATGTCTCTATGATTATAAAAATATACATCAAACGCTGGCCTATAGAAGTGTGCTTCTATGAATGCAAACAGCAAGTTGAACTCGGCAAAGATCAAAGTAACGACTTTAATGCACAAGTATTTGCTACTACGGCCAGTTTTATGAGATATACCATCTTAAATTATTTAAATAAATTTGAAAACTATTCAACATTGGGAGAGTTGTTTAATCATATAGCAGACGAGACTTCGGTTACAACCTATGCCCATAGACTCTGGGATTTCTTCCGTGGACTCTTTCTCATCTCCTTCTCAACTATTCTTGATCTTTTCAAAATTAATGAAGATTTTCACTACTATTTAGACGCTCTAACTGATACTTTGAGCGGTTTTGTGCCATTTCAGGGGTGCGAAACTTGAGTATGTTATTTTAAACTTGCGCGAGCCCTTAAAAGCGTCAGTAAGATTTATAGCCCGACAATCAGCCCTGAGCGTCGAATATCTTTACATTATTTTGCTCGTCACATTCCGAAACCTCGTTTTTATAATCGGCAGTTACTTCTAATGTTACGTCAGGGTTGAACACCCAATATGGCAGATAAAAGATAACAGTGGTAGAAGCCCCGGGTGCAAGCACAGGTGTTGAAGAAACAGAATTGTAAGGCGCACCCGAAGGCGAAGGCTGGAAAGTGGTTGGATCAACCACCCGAGCTAAAGTCGTTCCTACTGAGGTGTTACCGATGTTTCTGATGGTGGCTTGAATCACTGAACGTTGATTTTCAGCATCCCATATTGGCCTTGCGATGCTCTCGACGATAAGATCAGGACACGGACAATCCGTATTCACAGGTTCTACATCAAAAGACCGCTGAGACCAGACACTCCATTCATTACGATCATTTCCAGCCCGAACCCTCCATGTCCAGTTTAGCCTGTTCGCGTCAGTTATGTAACCTGTGCCTGAAAAATTAAAGGACGTGGAAGTTACTATAGTATCGATAATTGGATTAACTATGGGATAAGGTCCTATTACATAAATCTGGTATCTTGTGGCACCGGAAAAAGAATTCCAGCTAAAAGCCCAGTCTATTGAATCCGAGTAATCTTCACAGTTATTGTCCATCACTGCATTATTTTGCGGGAAAAGTAATGTTGGTGCGGAAAGTTGCGGATCCTGTGTTACCGTATGACTCTCACCGTCAACCGTAATGACCGCTGTCCTTTCACTTGAAGTGGTGTTGGCTGATACCTCATAGGTCACTGTACCGTCGCCGGTGCCGCTGCTGCCCGATGCGATAGCAATCCAGTCTACACTCTCTGAGGCTGTCCAGCTACAGGTGCTTGACGAAGCACTCACGCTGATACTGCCCGTACCGGCGCTGGACGTAAATGACTGGCCCGTCGGCGAAATAGAGTAGGTGCATTCCTCCGGAATCACGTTGAAACTCCATACCTCTTGTGACTCCATACCTTGGTTTGCATGGATATCGCGGGCAAAGACTTTCCAGTAATATGTGGCTGATTCTGAAAGACCTGAAGGCGTATATTGAATGTTGGGTGTAGTTTCATCGATAACCGTTGTATCAAAGTTCGAGTCTTCTGATACCTGAACACGATATTCATAAACAGTTTCAACAGGAGTCCAGTTTAATGAAAACTGGTCGAGGATAACGTCTGAATTGTCATATGGGCTAAGTAACGTTGGAACAAAATAAAAACAATCAATAATTCCTAAATCATTTGTCTCGCCTGCTGTAATGGTTATTCCCGAGACTTCTCCATGGTACAGGATATTTCCGTCTATATCCTGTCCTAATATGACAAACGCTCTGTTTTCACCTGCAGGAATGTAATTTATCGTTCCCAGACCTGCTGAACACGGAAAGACTTCAGATGTAAGATGGGTATTGGATCCGTCGTAAACTTCGCATATAATATTTTCGATGAGGTCACAATTCACAGGTTGTGCTTGGGTAGTAATCAGACTATTTTCCGGAGCCTCAATAACCGGAGCGTTATGCCACGCTATAATGAAAGACGCTGATCCAGTCTCAGAAAATTCGGATGAAGAATTAGCATCACCCCCACCGCCACCGCTACAACCGAATATAAGAAAACTCATTAAAATATAAAAAAAATATAATAAAAATACCGGAAGACTTTGCCTCTTGAAGATAAAGAAATTTCTCATCCTTGTCTCCTTAATCGTCTTTGATAAGAAAAAGGTGCTGTTTAAAAATTTTTTTATTGCCACTCAATGTACGTGCTTCCAATTAAAAAAGTTAAAAAAGTACAATCATTTCCAAGGTGGAATCCCCATGTGACATCCAATGTTGCGTTCATTGAGCTGTTTACCACCTAATAATCGCGCTTCCAGTTTTAGAAATTGAAAAATTTTCGATATCTCCGGCACAGGATCCCGACGTAATTTCCAATGTTCCGTTAATCGAGGTAGAGGTGCAGTTGGTAGCCCTCAAAGAAGCTCTAACTTCCCCTGAAGTAATAACTGAGTCCAGCGTGTTTCCTATAACGGTTCCGGAGAGAGAACCCGTAGATATGCATTCAGAACCGGTAATGGATACGTTGCCGGTAACTGAGGTGTTAGTTTGATTTAAGGTTAATGAGATATTGCCAGTTGAGCCGGTCCAAGTTCCGACCCAATTTCCAGTCAAATTCAGTTCAGCAGGGTCACCTCCGCCGCCACCGCCACCACCGCCACCACCACTGGCTGCCACCGCCACTGCGGCAACTCCGGCAATAGCCAATGTCGTAAGCCCGACGATTCCAATGCCGCCACCAGCGACCGCGGAACCGGCAGCAGCAGAGCCAATGGTACTAGAGGACACAGCGCTGGTCGATAGCGTTGAAACCATCTGTGATGTAGTCATGAGCAGCATCGCGGAGAGAGGAGTACTCTCCAGAGCTTCTTTTGCCAGATCAAACTTAGGATCCTCATCGATTGCTCTCTGAAACGCTTCTCTGGCTTCATCGTATTTCTCTTGATCCAGATAATCCAGACCAACGGAGAACGCGGTCAGGGCCGCAAGGTTTTTGGTATGAATCTTGTTAAACGCACCCGGCATTTTGCCACAATCACGGCCGAGGTCTTCAATAATACTGCAGGCAATCGTCTTTTCCAAATCGTAAAACTCTTTTAACGCCCCTTGGACTTCCTGGGTATCGATACTTTTCATCTGCTCGGCGTCAAGCACTACCGAAACAATCTGTAAATTTTCCTTTTCAAGATCCGCCAGGCTCCCAGTCGTCACATGCTTGGATTTCAACAGTTTTCCGACCTTAGGAGCGGTTTTCTGATCAACCAGTCCGGAGGTTCCAAGATTCATTTCCTGGAGCAAGGCCTGTAATTTGACCCGTTCCAAAACTTGCAAGTCAGGAACCTGGGACAGATCGTGAATCAGCATGGCCGACATCCCTTTGGCAAGGGCCCCGAGATTTTCTGAACCCAGATTTTTAAACGTAGTAACAGCCACAGTATTATCAGCCACCGGGCCGCGAAGTAGAGCGGCTTCATTAGCTACCGCGTGTTTAGCATATTCCACGGCTTCCTCACGAATCAGCAAGGTGAGGTACTTGCGAATTTTAAGGGAGTCTTCGCTTTTCGGATCCATCAAGACATACTGCTGCCACTGGGCAATTGCTTCCGACCGCCGGCCCTCTTCGAGATAAATCAGGCCCAGATAGTAGGGCACAGCAAAATTTTCAGGGAAAACTTCCTTTGCATGTTCGAAGGTCTTTTCGGCCTGGTTACGTTCCCCTTTCTGGAACTGAGTCACCCCCTGGTTCACAAGTTTCTCTTTTTCTTTCTTTGACAGTTTAACATTTTTTTCAGCAGATTTCATGGCACTTGAGCAGATCGAGTTAAACGTCGGAAACAACATCATGCAATAGATCAGAACACCGACAATGCTTCTGAACATCTTCCTTTTTCGATTCAGAAATCTCATCATTGTAATATCCTTTCACGGCACTGTTAAAAACAAAAAGTTTTCAATAAGTTAACGTCTCGGAGTATCTGCAATTTATTGAAATTAATCGTTTATTTATGGACATCACATTTTTTCATCTTAAACGAGATAATTAAGTGTGGATTTTGAAAGGAAGTTTATCATTTGAACACCTTCTATCCTAAAAACAGAAGAGCCGATCTACACCCCTTATGCGACCTTGACGATGTCACACTCTGCAGCTCGGTTATCTTTTCCAATTGAGATCTCTTTTAAAAGAAAGTCAGCAAGAATATTAAGCCCCGTAGCTTTTCGTCATCCGATTTCTCGGGTTTTGGCTTTTTCACGGCCTTAAAAAATGAAGCAAATTCATTTTATGTATGCAATTTTCGTGCAAAATCAAACAGTTGTATTAAAATTGATAATAATACCAAATATATTAAAGGATTATATCCATTAGAGCGAGAAGACAGTCATTCTAAATCATATAAAAAACTATGTAATTGTGGGGTAAATTACACAAAACTATTACATTATTTACATAATTTATACAGATTGAAAAGTAATTCATTTGAAATGTCTAAATCTAAAAAAGGTATGCATCAGGTACCGGAAGGATTCCCAAAGGAGCTGATGCAGAGGGGAAAATAGACACACATGAATTCAGGCCGGTACAGGATGGTAAAAGAGGTGCCAAGGGTTCCATGAAAGTGGTCTATCAGGCCCATGGCCCCCAGATTGATCGTTTGATCGCCTTGAGGGTTCTGTGCCGCAACAGGGTGAATCGTTCGTCAAGAGATTTCTCAAAGAGGCCAGGGTAATCGGCCGATTTTCGCAGCCTAAATATCGGAACAGTTTAAGAGAAAACGGAGTCACAACTCAATTAATAATTATTGACAACCTTATAAAATTATTATATTTTTTTATTTGGCCTATAAAGCGGCAGCGAGCGGGTGCTGTGCATATAAAGCAGACCAAAGCAAGAGATTTGAATACGAGGCAAGACTTTGGGGGCCAGCAGATGCGGGGGAAAGAATCGCATGAAATCATGGCCGTCGCGTCATCCACAGTTATTTTTCTTTTAGAAGTTAGGACACAGATCCACAAAGATAAACACAGATCTAAAAAATGAACCCTGGCTTTTAATTCAAGCAAAGCTTTCGGATCTGCAACTTTCACCTGCCCTGCTGAAGATCCAGACCACATTGAAGGTTCTGTCCGTTCAGCTCATCAACCGGTTCGGCGGGTGTCGATTGTTTTCCGACGATGATCAGCAGATATTGATTGCCGAATGGCCCCATGCGACGGGTCGATCTTGTCGCTATCATACTGGGACTGAGCCGCACGGTGGTGTGGCGGCATGGGGGCACGCATCACCGCCACTTTTGGCCGCCACGTCTCCTGCAGCAAGAGATGTGACGTGTGTTGCAGAGAACTAGTGCTGCTTTCGCCTCCTGAAGCCATCCTGCTTGCGGAGTAGGTGACGGCCATGCCCAGTCGGGAGAGGGCGGGGGGACAGATGATTAACCCGCGTAAATGTGATGCTTTTGAATCTTGAGGCAGGCTCGATAATTGCAGAATTTAAGAGAAATACAAAGACCATGAATCCATTAAAATCTCCTTCCATCACGGTGACATTAGAGGAAGGCAAGGCCGAAAAAACCGATTTTTGTTTTACGGATTCTTTTCGGATTGGACGTGGAAGCCAATGTGATGTCTGCATAAAGGATGATGTGGTAAGCCGGAATCATGCTGAAATACGCTTTGGGGAAGGTCAGTGGCGAATATATGATCTTGAAAGCGCCAATGGAATTTTGATTGATGGCGAAAAAGTAGAACAGGCGGTGCTGAAAAACAATACCAGAATAAGACTGGGTCATATCGGCCCCGTGCTTTCCGTCACCATCCAAGAGATTAGACTTGCAGAAAAACGAAAACTCGACCGTCACTCACTGGAGAGCTATAGCGCTCATTATTTTGGCGATGCCGATGACGCCGATATTGGCGAGCATACCATGATGGTTCGTCGTGCGTTTGCAAAGATACAAAGCAAACAAAAAAAGAAATATTTTGTAATCATAGCGATTTTTGCATTAATGTTTATGGTGGCGGGAACATATGCGGTCTATAAACATAGACAGGTCATCAAGCAAAAAGATCTTGCTCAAAACATTTTTTATGCCATGAAAAAATTGGAGATCGAGTTTTCCCAGGCACTGAAAGCGGCGAAACTCAAGGAGGATGTGGAGTCTCGAAGGCTTGTCGATAATTTTAGAACCCAACGCAAAGAAATGAAAGAAAAATATGATCAATTTATAGTGACTCTGGATACCTATGGAAAAGGTATTACTGAGGAAGAACGGTTAATATTTTGGATTGCCCGCGTGTTTGGTGAATGTGAAATTAATATGCCGGATGAGTTTGCAAAAGAGGTGATGTCTTATATCGAAAAATGGAAAACCCCCCCAAAAAAACGGCAACTGGAAAAAGCTATTCTTCGAGCACAAACATATAAGTATATATTCAAAATTGTTGAAACCTTCGAATCTTATGATTTACCTGCCCAATTTTTCTACCTTGGGTTACAGGAAAGCTTATTTGATATCAACGCCTGCGGACCGAAAACCAGATTTGGTATCGCAAAGGGCATATGGCAATTTATCCCGTCAACTGCTGAAAGATATGATCTCCAGCTCGGACCATTGGTGGATATGGAAGAGTCTGATCCGCTGGACGACCGTTACCATTTTGGAAGATCTACCCTGGCCGCTGCAAAATATATACGGGATATTTACGACACAGAGGCACAGGCTTCCGGACTTCTGGTGATGGCCTCATATAATTGGGGTGAGCGACGGGTGAACACGCTTATCCGAACTCTGCCTGAAAATCCGAGGGAGAGAAATTTCTGGCGTATTCTGGAAAACTATAAAGACCAGATTCCCAAAGAGACCTATGATTATGTATTTTATATTGTTTCTGCCGCCGTTATCGGGGAGAATCCTCGTCTGTTTGGTTTTGAGTTTGACAATCCCCTGGCTTCTCTAATTCAACAAGAGAGTACGGGATAAGTCATTTAATTGATCGTAAAAAAATGGAAAACATAGGTTAGGGGATCTGAACTTTTGACAAGCACATAAACAAAGAATTAATCTTTTGATCCATGCTGTGATATCTTAATTTTGAATCGTATAAGGGTAGATTGTATATTTTTTTCTCAATTTTAAAAGAAAACTTTTTTAAAAATAGATCCGGGCTTTTTAGAATCAATTTCATAAGGATCTATCCGTTCTGACGCTTTTCCCTTTGCCATGGGGGTATCCACCGCAACCTCGGGAACAGGCTCTTCGATTTCAGCCAACCGACCCTCCCCTAAAAATCGAAACCTTGGTCCCTGGGGGCTCAACGCCAGTTGGTTGTCGACATTGAGGGGCGCTTTAATATTGATGGGCTGGCCGTTTATGGATACAGACTGCTGGCCGGTAAGGTCTTTTACCCAATATTGATTTTGGCTATAAAATAGCTGGATGTGTTGATCGAAAACTGAAGGGTGGTCCAGAATAAAATCACAGCCCAAACCTCTTCCGATGGTAATGGGTAGTTCATTAAAGGACCGGAGCGTGGGGCCGTATTGTATAATCAGCGGAACCTGTGTGTTTTGAGTGGAAATTTCAGGAGCAGGCTGTGGTTTTGGTTGCATCGGTGGTGCCGGGGGCGGTTCGGCAGGAGGGATTATCGGAGGCGCCTGGGGCGTTTCAGGGGTAACGGGTGTGGAAATATCCACCGTTGGCCGACTCTCTTCAATTCGGGTTAAAAAACTAACCTTTGGCCCGCCTTGGGCAAACATTAGGACATCTCCGTCTTTCAAATGCGCTTCCGGGATTCTTTTTCCGTTTAAATAGGTTCCGTTTTTACTCAAATTCATCAATTTAAACCGATTCCCCTCCCGGAAGATCCGGGCATGCTCCCGGGAAACAATCCTTAAGTCTTTGGGGAACTGGATATGACAGGACGAATGCCGACCGATGGAAATTTCAGGATTTGAAAATTCCTGGATTTCGCCTTTCAAAGCTCCTTCAATATGAATCAGCTGGATAACAATAACCGGTATATTCGCCATAATAACGCCTTATTTTCTATTGAATTTCAAATTGATTATCACCATAACAGATGTAAGGGCAGCCGTTATGAAAGTTTTCAAAAATTCTATCATTCCAATATGCCGATGGTACCTTGCCGGCTCATGTTTTACAATTGCGCGCAGGGGGAAGCAGAATAGGTTATCTTTATAACACATCTGCTTATAATTTGTACATAGCATAATCACGAATTCAAGAATAATGGTTTTTAGACCCCTGATCCAAACCATAACAGGTTGTGTGGATGATGCTGGGAATAAACAATTCCATAAGTTTCTTGACAGTATTCTGATATTATAATATTTTTTATAAAATTTTTAATTTTTCACATATAGCTGACATCCATTTCTAATATGATGAAGATAAATTGTTTTGGAAAGACAGATGTTGGGCTTGTACGCCCAAATAACGAAGATACATTTCTCATCAAACCAGATATTGGATTCTGTCTTGTGTCAGATGGGATGGGTGGTGCTGCTGCCGGTGAATTGGCCAGTAAAATTTTTACCGAAACTGCACTTGAAATTTTTTCAGTGGATAATGATCCATCTGAAAATAACATACTTGAGAAGGTTAAAAAGACGTTCCGTTCCGCCCATGAAAAGATTTTAGAGAATGTAAGGAAGAATCCCCATCACGAGGGAATGGGCTGCACCGCTGAACTCATCGCTTTTCACGAGCACGGTTTTGTCATCGGCCATATTGGAGACAGCCGAATCTACCGTATCCGAAATGGACGATTCAAACAGCTCACCAAGGACCATTCTCTTATCCAGGATCAGATAGATCGGGGGGTGATTACACCCGCTGAAGCTAAAAACCATTCCCTGCGCAACGTCATCCTTCGAGCCGTGGGCATAAATGAAAGTCTGGCTCTGGATATTTTAACGGGAAAAACGTACGCCGGCGATCTGTTTCTTCTTTGCTCGGACGGCCTGACCGATATGATTGATGACCATCTCATTGGCCAGATCCTTTATTCAGAAATGGCTTTGTCTCAAAAGACTGAAAAACTTGTTGAAATGGCCATATCCGCCGGAGGAAAAGATAATATCACCGTAGTTCTGGCTGAAATACTGTGATCAAATAAATAAATCTGAAGACAATTGTCTTTTTTCTTAACTTCTCATGAAATACGGGCGATATGAAATTATAAAAGAATTAGGTAAAGGAGGAATGGGTGTGGTTTACCAGGCCCACGATCCTCAGATTGACCGACCGGTTGCGTTAAAGGTATTGCGGGTGGACCGTGTGGTCAACGAAGAGTTTGTGTTACGGTTCTTTAAAGAGGCAAAATTTATCGGTCGACTTTCCCATCCCAATATCGTCACGGTGCATGACGTGGGGCGAGACCATGGGACCATCTATATCGCCATGGAATATCTTCAGGGGAAACCCTTAAATGAAGTGATTCGCAGCGGACGATTAAGTGTGGAGGAAACCATGGATATCGCGGTACAGGTTTCAAATGCGCTTGGCTATGCTCATAATAAGGGAATTGTTCACAGGGATATTAAACCCTCCAACATTATTTTAACCGATGAAGGGAGCGTCAAACTTACTGATTTTGGGATTGCCCGTGCAGATGACCAAAATGCAGCGCAACAAACCCAGACCGGGGTGATTTTAGGAACTCCTTTCTATATGTCACCGGAGCAGGTCATGGGAAGAAGGGTGGACGGGCGATCTGATCTGTTTTCCCTCGGGGTGATCCTTTATGAATTAATTGTGGGTCATAAGCCCTTTAAGGGGGACCATTTTACGGCCATCTTCAGAGCCATCACAGAAGATATTCCTGTGGCACCAATACAAATTGACGCTTCCATTCCCCAATCGATCTCTGATCTGATTATCAAAACCTTATCTAAAAATCCGGACGCACGCTTCCAAACCGGTCAAGAGATGAGCCATGCCCTTAAAACTTGTCTCCAGGTAAAAGAATTTCCTATACGGTCTGAAAAACCCATGCGACCCCAAAAAAAATATATGGGATCATTTTTAATGATAGGTCTGATTGCGGCAGTGGTTTTTGGAGGAACGGCATATTTTTTTGGGCCGGATATTATCGAGGTGCTTCGTAAAGAGAAAAATGGGGAATCTACGCTAGCGGAATCGTCTCCACACGGCAAATTACAGGACAAACCGGGCAGCTTCGAATCCCTTTCATCCACCCGGGTGGATGAGAGCAAACCTGCAGATGTGATGTTAATGGTAACCAGTTCACCTTCCGAAGCTCAGGTTTATTTAGATGATTCGTTTAAAGGGAAAACCCCCATAACCCTTGAACTTCCCTTTGGGAAATACGAAGTTCGGGTCAACCTCCCGGATTATTATGAATGGGAAGCTCAGGTGCAGATTAACACGCCGGGCGAAACTCCCCTGCACGTGCGTTTGATACCTATTGGATAATAACATATAAAATTTGAGGAGGAAGTGTCATGAAACCGGTACCAGGACTATTTTTTTTTTATTTACACTGAAGTTTTTATCGGAGGATATCCTTGAAAGGTTTGAGAACGAACAGACTTGAACATCTATTCATTACTCTGTTTACATACGGTGGCGGATTGTTTTTTTTATCTTTTGTGCCACTTATAAAACTGCCAGAGTTTTCCAATCAGATGATTATATTATTTGTCAACTCCAGAACAAAGAAACACCGGAAACACTGGCTGAAAAATATCTCGGGGACAGAACAAAATTCTGGGTAATAGAGGATGCCAATGAGGATGTTTCTTTTGAAAAAAATGAGATGATTGTTATTCCCCTCAAAGAGAAAAACATAGGGGGGCTGGCGGCTGACGGATTTCAGGTTGTTCCTATTCTTTGTTACCACCGGTTTGAAGACGATTGTCAATCTCCGCTTTGCATGCCTGCCCATATTTTTGAGCAACAGATGAAATACCTTTATGAAAATGGATACAGAAACGCCCTGACCTGGAAGCAACTCGCTATCATGAAAGCAGACGGTTTTGAGGTTGGTACACATACGGTATCTCACAGCGATCTGACTCGGCAGGAAGAAGGGGAAGATGCGCAGGCATTTCTGGCCAGGATTGAAAAAGAACTCCGTTTATTCAAACAGATCATCGATAAGAAACTGGGACAAAATACTATTTTTCTGGCTTTTCCTTATGGACGATGCGATCAAAATGTGTTAGAAATAACCAGACGGTTAGGATATCGGGCAGCGGTAACGGTAAAGAAGGGGGGCAACCCAAGAGAAAAAAGACCTGCTTGAAAAAAATATGCGAATGCTGGCGCAGGAACACTATCGGAAAGGTATAGCATTACGCAAAAAGGGGAAATATTATCTGGCTCGTAAAGAGTTCTTAACGGCATTGGAACTTCAGCCGCATTTGGAAGCATTGAGAGCGCTCAATCCCAAGACGGAGATTCCCCCAAAGAACTATATTATTCACACCGTCAAACCGGGTGAAAGCCTTTCGATGATAGCCAAGACATATTACGGAAATTATAAAAAGTTTCCGATCATCGCTCAGTTTAATAACATGTCCGATGCCACCCGGATAAAGGTGGGTCAAAAAATAAAAGTTCCTACAATAGAGGAAATGAAATTTTTAGTTACAATAAGGACTGTGAAAATTGCCAGGACTATATCAAGAAAAGTGGCGAAATCTACATGGAAACCCATTACAACAGAGGTCTTTCGTACTTTGGAAAACAACAATTGTCCGAAGCGGTTAGGGAATGGGAATTGGTTCGTGCCGTTGATCCTGACTACAAAGATGTAGAAAAAGATATCCAAAAAGCCAAAACGCTTTTGGAAAGACTGGAAAGTATAAAAAAGAGCATACAGTAATCAAAAGCTAATGATATTCTTCCAGGGGTAGTGACATCGTTGAGTTGTCCAGGGCAGGGTGACTCGAATCCAGCATTTTGCACCATACAGGTAGCAGATGTTTATGTTGCGGGCAATCGGGTTTGTAAGGATAATTTTGATGGTTTCCGAACCATTATTCCATGGCTCTGATTGGAGCAATCTCTATGTTCACACTTGTGCAAGATGCTATGTTATGGAGGCGTTCTAATGGCTAATAGTAAAGCGGTAAAGCTCTGGTTTGTTAACATCATATCCTTTATTCTTTTTTTTGTATTGGCGGTTACGGGAGTGTTAAACTGGCTGGTCCTTCCTCACGGGTATCGGGGAGAAGGGGGTATGTTGATTTCCTTGAGACATTTTTTCAGGGAAGTACACGAATGGTCCGCATTGCTGTTCATCATTATCATATTTGTTCATTTAATACTGCACTGGGGTTACATAAAAACCAATTTAAAAAAATACGGTATAATGAAATAAGGAATTGGATTTGTATTTTCATTAGTTGAGAAATTTTTTACGAAATTAAATTCTCGTCATAGTCCTGGTAAATTATATGCGTGCAGGACTTTCAATGTAAGGCCTTCTCGTCATGGCAGCGAAGCCCGCATCCCGAGCAAACCTCCTCTTTTTTGTGGCAATGTGTATCCATTCCCTGGCGATACGGCTCACCTAGAGGATGATGCCTGAAACTATCATCAGAACGGTCACCCATTTTCCTGGCCCGGACACGGGATGGGTCTCGATCACAAAAATGGAGCAGACAGGAGATTCAGGGGACACACCATGTCCCCTTTGTATTTTTTCCTCTTAGTCGGAGTTGATTTTATCCCTTAATTTCCCGGAACACTTGAATGTTACAACCTTTCTCGGTTCCAGCATCATGGCATCACCGGTAGCCGGGTTCCTGCCCTTTCGCTCCTTCTTTTCATTTACACAAAACTTGCCGAATCCGCTGATCATAACATCCTCACCGGATTCCATGGTGCTTTTGATAAGTTCCAGAAAGCTTTCTAAAACTTCATAAGATTTATTCCTGGGGAAACCGATTTTGTTTTGAATTGATTCTACGATTTGAACTTTAGTGAGTGTCATGGCAGAGTCTCCTTTGTGCCTTGGTGGCAACCATTTCTTAGTTGTTGAGTAAAAAGTATATAGTACAACATTCATAAACAGTAAAGATCTATTTAAAATTTCGTACGTTATGAATTGAATCCCAGCGTAGTGGAAAGGTTAAAACTCCTGAGGGTCACAACCAATAAAAAGGGGTTATGGAACGAACCATAACCCTTTGATTTTCTGGTAGGCACGATTGGATTTGAACCAACGACCTCTACCGTGTCAAGGTAGCGCTCTCCCCCTGAGCTACGTGCCTGTAATTTTGAAAATTTGTTAACACCACTTTTTATGTCTGTCAAGAAAAATGCCTGTTGGAAGAGATCTAATTCTCATTTATCATAAATTTCATCATTTAAGCGGCCGGCCGCCACGCAAGAATTAGCTTGCCCCCGAGAAACCTTTTGACTAAGATACGGGGTTAGTTTTTCTTTGATTTCGTCTGAAACGGCCATGGATTGATTTTTTTTGTAGTCGTAACAGACCTGGACCGATTCTCCGGTTGCATATACTACGGATTCGTCTGCATGATGGACAAGTTTATATTCAAAAGCGAAGCTTTTGGTGCCGATATCTTTGACCCACATGTGAAGAGTTACCTTGTCAACGAACAGGACCGGTTTAATATAATTGCAGCGAATATGCGCCATTATAAAGCTGAAATCAGAAGGATCTGAAACTTTGAAATATTTTTCTGAAAATTTTTTTCGCCCTTCTTCAAAATAGGTGAGGAATACCACATTGTTAACATGTCCCAACGCATCAAAATCACGGAATCTGACATCAATGTTTGTAGAAAATATTTTGCCTGAATTCATCAACAACTCCTAACCCTGATAAATTTTGATTCATTATGAAGAATTCGGTCTTTTTAGCGATAATCATCAAAAAATACTAATCAAATCCATATTATGTCAAGGTGTTATTTGGTCGAACCGTTTGAACTTTAGGCTCTATGATTTTTCCCGGGAAAATATATTGGACTTATTTACCCGTATGTGGCAAATTAAACCTTGACGGTTTCGTAAAAAGTCCAACTTCTGCGTTGTGCTGCATTTCGCAATCATTCAACGGACGAAAAGTACGGCTCATGATTACAAAATTTGCACGCCTTGAATTTGAACTTTTCACGAAACCGTCCAAATAGGATATTTTACGAGTTCATCAAACCTGAGGAAGGAGATGTTTGCAATGAAAGTTAGAGAGTCTATTTTTTCAGGAAGCTGGTACCCGGGTAACCCTGCTGAGTGCGAGAAAGAGATCAAAAGCTTTCTAAAAGAATATCCCACAAAGACTATTGCTCAGAGGGCCCTGACCGGAGGGATCGTACCCCATGCGGGATGGTATTTTTCAGGAAGTATCGCCTGCAACGTAATCCATTGCCTCAAAGATGAAAAGCCTCCGGATGTTTTTGTAATTTTCGGAATGCATCTTCATACGCGCTCACCCTCCTATATTATGACCGACGGTGCGTGGGAAACTCCTTTTGGTGCAATAGAAATCGAAACGTCCCTTTCAGGTGCTCTGACGGAACAATTTACTTTTCATGTCGAAACCGCTGAAAACTTTACCCGGGATAATACCATCGAACTTCAGCTCCCTTTTATAAAATATTTTTTTAGGGACACAAAAATCGTTCCTATTGGCGTGCCGCCCACACAAAAATCTCTTGAAATCGGAACGGCTGTGGCCGATATTTCAAAGCGTCTGGGGTTGCGGGTTAAAGTGATCGGCTCGACTGATCTCACCCATTACGGGATGAATTACGGGTTTGTACCCCATGGCTCGGGTCCGGCGGCCTTGGACTGGGTGCGCAATGAGAACGACCGCAGGGTGATCGAGGCCATGCTTGCCATGGATCCGGACAGGGTTATTTCAGAGGCCCTGGCAAATAACAATGCCTGTTGCAGCGGCGCAGCTGCAACTGCAATTGCTGCTGCAAAACGGATCGGGGCCGGCAAAGCCGAAACCATCGCATATGCAACCAGTTATGATAAAAGTCCGGGGGACAGTTTTGTAGGGTATGCGGGGATTGTGTTTTAAAACGCATAAGGGGGAAGCCGGTAACGCTTCCTTATCTTTCAATTCCGTCTCTTGCTAAAATACCCTGATGATAATAATGTTTGACCTCTTTTATCTCGCTAACCAGGTCGGCATATTGGATGAACTCTTGGGGTGCGTTACGTCCGGTAAGGATAATTTCCACGTTTTCAGGCCGCTGGCCCAAAAATTCCAGAACCTGTTTTACGGTAAGCAGACCAAACCAGATGGCTACATTGATCTCGTCAAGTACAACAAGGTCATATTGTCCCGAGAGCATTGCATTGCGAGCCTTGATAAGTCCCTGTTCCGCCTGATCCATATGCTTTTGAGTTGCCTGATCCCGACGAATGCACTCTATGTCTCCATACTGCTCGATGGTGATGTAAGGGTTGTCACGCAATGAAGTAAGTTCGCCATAGTACTGCCCCTTCATGAACTGGCCGATGTATGTTTTCAGTCCATGGCCTGCGGCTCGGATGGAAAGGCCCAAAGCGGCGGTTGTTTTGCCCTTGCCATCTCCGGTGTATACCTGAATATACCTTTTTATATCCGTTGCCATGATTCAATGATGATGAATTTATAAAAGCGCAAATTCATCAAAGGGTTTGAGTTTTGTTTTTTTGACTTTAAAAAGGTTAGAAAAAAAGGGCTATGACATTATATCATAACCCATTGTTATTTGGCTGAGGGACCAGGATTCGAACCTGGGTTAACGGGGCCAGAACCCGTCGTCCTGCCGCTAGACGATCCCTCAATGGATTTCTGATTTCCAAATATACAAAAATAAAATGTGAGTCAAGATAAAACTGATCTTTCGAATTTCAGGATAATCTATTTTTGTATGCATATGAAAAGGTATTACTTGCCGTCATAGAGTTAGTATTAGTCATAAGTAAAACAGATCAGATATGTTTTCGACAGAACGTCTGCCTTTGAAAATCGGACGATTTTTCAAATTGCCCGATTTTTTTTGGCCGGAACAGTAAGAAACGGATTTTAAAATTAATTATCTAATTATAACAAATAATTGCTAAATATGTGTGCCCTTTCATCGACATGGAACCTCAGGGAATTGCCGAAGGCAGATACAAAACAGAAAAATGTTTGTGAAAACCCTTGACAATCCTTTTTGTTTAAATTACTTAAATTGCAATTTCTAATCATGACGGTTATATTATGATTAATAATAAATATAATCAAATACTTAAGGCAGGATATTACTAATGGCTGTACCAAAACGCAAGAAATCCAAGTCAAATCGAAATCATCGACGCATTCACCAGAGAATTGCCATTCCGAATCGGATAACCTGTCCGGGATACGGAGATGCAATACTTTCTCACCATGCATGCCTCAATTGCGGTACTTATAAAAGTCGTACTGTGATTTTAACCGAATAATGACGGTTTTTAAAAAATTATTTTTACTCATATTAAAACCGTTTCATATCCTTCGAAAAAACTTTTTAGGATTTCATTACTAAAAAAGCGATAAGGAAAAAAACATGACCTCACATACAAACCAGACAGAACCTGCACTAAGAGGATTGGATTCCGAGTCGAGACAGATGGTTATAGAGACGATCCGGCAGCTGAAGAATCGTCTTTTAACCCGTGAAAAAATTCTTGAATATGATAAAAATAAAATTTTTCCGGAAGAGACGGTCCGCGAAATAATGGGACCTGATATTGGCCTGCAACTCCTTTTTATCGCTGAAGAGTATGGCGGAATGGGAGGTGGAACTCGAGACTGTTGCGCGGTCATTCGTGAAATGTGCAAGATTTGTTTGGGGATCGGAACGGCTTTTTTTGCCATCCAGCTCGGTGCTGACCCGATCATTGTAGGGGGTACCGAAGAACAGAAGGCAAAATGGCTCGGTGCCATTGCCGAGGGAAACTCCCTTGTGGCCTATGCCGTGACAGAACCGGGTGCCGGCAGCAACCTTGCGTCACTTAAGACCAAAGCGGAACCGGTAACAAATGATTCCGGAGAAATAACAGGATATACCATTAACGGGACCAAGCAGTTTATATCTACCGGAGGATATGCCGATTTCATTACCCTTCTGGCGAACACACCGGAAGGCCCTTCATTTTTTATCGTGGAAAAGGGGACACCAGGCTTTGTTCAGGGTAAAGGTGAAAATAAACACGGCATCCGGGCTTCAAACACATCTCCACTGTCTTTTACGGATGTGTTTGTTCCGGCTGAAAATCTCGTGGGCCTGGTTCCCGGCAAGGGGATGAAACAAGCCAACAAAGTTTTTGGATATACCCGGCTGATGGTTGCCGCCATGGCGTTGGGGCCTTGTGAAGCGGCTCTTGAGATCGTGATTCCCTATGCCAAAGAACGGATTCAGTTCGGATCTCCGCTTTCGGAAAAACAGGGATACACTCACAAGCTTGTCGTTCCCCATGCCGTTAGACTTGAGGCCGCAACCGCTTATATGGACGAAATTGCTCTCCGGCTCGATTCCGGTGAATATGACCTTCATGCGGAAGGCTCCATAAGCAAGCTGTTTGCCACCGAGGCTGCCAACAAGGCCGCCGACGATGCCATCCAGGCACTGGGCGGTTATGGGTATATGACCGAATTTGAAGTGGAGAAGATCAAGCGGGATGTAAAGATCACCTGCATCTATGAAGGAACCAGCGAAATTCAGCAGAGTATTATCAGTACCTTTCGCTGGAAAGAAACGCGCAAAACCAAAGGGGAATTTTATAACGCCATCTGCCAGGAAATGGAAGAGATGGATGGCCATGTAAACGATGCGGGATGTCGATTTTACGGGCTAGCGGCCGGGGTTTTGAATAATACGATTATGTTGGTTCATGACAACCGGCTGACCCGCAAGCAGCATGTCATGTTTTGCCTGGCCGATATGATGACCCATGTGGAAATCGGGGCCAGCCTGGCGCGTAAGGCCGTGGCTCTTTCAAAAACCGGTGACCCGGAAGCCGAAAAGATCAAAGCCATGTCCAGAATTTTTGCCGATGAGGTTGCGCAACTTGTTTCCCGGAATGCGCTGAATATCCTGATGGGTTCCGGTGTATTTGATCAAAAGGCGGCCCGTGATTTTATGGAAACAAATTCTTATAACCAACTGGTTTGCAGCAGCCTGAATGTCATAAATGACATGGATCTGGTTGCAGACATACTGTTTGGGAGGTAATCATGACGGAACAAAAACAACGCATTGTTGTTGTTACCGGTGGTTCGAGAGGTATTGGCAGGGTGATTTGTATCTCATTGGCAGCACCGGACACCCACATTTATTTTAATTATTTTTCTCCAAGTGATCCGGATGCTGAAGCTGCCGCCGCTGCTGAAACTGAAAGACTTGTCGCCGATGCCGGGGGATCGGCAACCAGCAGTAGTGTTAATATTGCCCAAGAAAAAGAAGTGGTGACCTTTTTTGAAGAAATCTTAGATAAATCCGGGCGCATAGATGTTCTCGTAAATAACGCCGGTATAACCAAAGACGGTCTTTTGGTGCGTATGAAGGAAACGGACTGGGACGCTGTTTTGAATATTAATTTAAAGGGAGCGTTTACCTGCACGAAGATTGCTGCAAAAGCCATGATGAAGCAGCATTGTGGCCGGATCATTAATATGGCGTCCGTTGTGGGAGTCATCGGGAATGCGGGACAGGCAAATTATTCAGCATCAAAGGCGGGTTTAATTGGACTTACAAAAACAGCTGCCAAAGAACTTGCACCGCGCGGCATTACCGTAAATGCAATCGCTCCGGGTTTCATAGAAACGGATATGACTGCGTTACTTTCAGAAAAGGCAAGGAATGCAATGCTGGATCAGGTTCCGTTGGGCCGGCCGGGGCAGCCTGAAGATGTTGCGGCGGTTGTTGCGTTTCTGGCTTCTGAAAGTGCATCTTATATAACCGGCCAGGTAATTCATGTAAGTGGTGGAATGTACATATAAAAGGGGGTAAACAAAATGTCCATTGAAGATAAAGTAAAAAAAATAATCGCGGAAAAGCTGAGTGTTGATCTTGAGGAAGTCGTACCGGAGGCGTCCTTTGTGGATGACCTTGGCGCAGATTCACTCGACCTTGTGGAGTTGATCATGTCCATGGAAGAGGAGTTCGATATTGAAATTCCCGATGAACAAGCAGAGAAATTGTTGACAGTCAAAGATGCTTTCGATTTCATTAATGCACATTAATATTTAGTATAAGGTGAAGTCCAAAGTTTAAAGTTTGAAGTGCCTTAAGCTAAAGTTCTGGAGTCGCTTCGCTCTCTCCGAGCTGTAGGCTCTACGAGCCGGAAGCCGGCCTGTAAGCCCTACGGGCTGGAAGCGGAGCCGGAAGCCAATTGTGAGCGAAGCGAACTAAC
>CAYPIW010000057.1:0-7912 GCA_964410925.1 uncultured Desulfobacteraceae bacterium | reverse complement strand
GCTAAAGTTAAGGAATTCTGTCAATTATATAAAATCAGCGGAGCGAAGCGACACCATAACTTTAGGCACTTTAGATCACTTTAGACACTTTCAACTTGTACGGCTTTAACTAAAACAGCCCCTTTTAGGGGCAAACCAAAGCCTGGTCCTTTGGGCCAAGATTCTTTACTTGTCAGGAGTTATCTGGTAATCCCGCGCCGGGAAGATTTTATAAAATCGATCAGGTTGACGACCTCAGGAACCTGTTCCACCTCCGCTTTGACTCTTTCTATGGCCTCATTTAGAGTAATCCCGATGCGAAAAATAATCCGGTAAGCTTTCTTCAGTAAAGATAATGTCTCTTGTGAAAACCCGTAGCGTTTCAACCCGACACTGTTTAAGCCATGCAGTGTTGCCCTGTCGCCGGAAGCAATAACATAGGGTGGAATATCTTTTACTACCGCTGATTTTCCGCCCACGTATGCATAATCGCCGATCCTGACAAATTGGTGTATCGCCACAAGTCCGCCGATGGTAGCATGATCACCGACAACAATATGTCCGGCAAGTGTTGCATTGTTTGCAAAAATGACTTTTTTCCCGGTAATGCAATCATGGGCGATATGGGTATAGGCCATTAAAAAGTTCTCTTCACCAACTTCAGTGAGTCCTCCGCCGAATTCCGTTCCCCTGTGAACCGTGACAAATTCACGTATAATTGTGCCGCGTCCAATCTTAACATCGGTCTTTTCACCTTTAAATTTCAACGACTGGGGAGCAGCCCCTATGGCGGCGTACTGAAATATATGACAATCCTGACCGATGGTAACATAAGGTTCGATAACCACATGGGAACCGATAACGGTTCCGGCTCCGATAGACACATTTTGTTTGATAATGGAATATGGCCCAACTTCCACATCAGTGTCCAGGTCGGCCTTTGAATCTACAATTGCCGTTGCATGTATCATTGCTTTTCTCCAAAAGATGCCATCAGTTCAGCTTCGGCCACGAGTTTTTCATCAACAAAGGCCATTCCGGACATCTTAAACACTTTGGCCCGCTGTTTTAAAAATTTTATTTCAAATATAATCTGATCGCCCGGCACAACCGGTTTTCGGAATTTGACCTTGTTCATGCCCATAAAATATATCAGTGAGCCGTGCTCTTCTCCGGACAATGATTCAGCCGCAAGCACAGCACCGGCCTGACCCATGGCTTCGATCATAAGTACGCCGGGCATAATTGGACGCCCGGGAAAATGGCCCTGGAAAAAAGGCTCGTTGATGGTCACGTTTTTAAGAGCAATCACCTTCTCGCCGGGAATCAGTTCAAGTATGCGATCAATCATGATGAACGGATACCGGTGAGGCAATACGTTCATAATTCTCAGAATATCATAAGCTTTCTCCATATCCCCATCCCCCCCTGCTTCAGTTCTTTTTTTCTTCGATCTTCTTTAATCTCTTTTCGATGTCCTCAAGCCTTCTTTTAACCTCTGGAAGCCGAGGAAGAATCTTTTGTACTCTTAACCACAGTCGGTGAGGTATTGCCGGTGATCCAGATACGATCTCACTACCGGGAACGGATTTAGCAACTCCGGCCTGAGCACCAATGGTTACGTTATCACCGATGGTCAAATGGCCTGCAACTCCTGCCTGCCCAGCCAATATGGCGTTTTTCCCGATAGTTACGCTCCCTGAAATTCCGACCTGGGCCACAAGCACAGTATTTTCACCCACGGTCACATTATGAGCAATGTGGACAAGGTTATCTGTTTTAACGCCAGATTTTATCCAGGTTTTACCGAAAGTGGCTCTGTCGATTGTATTTCCCGCACCAATTTCCACATCATCATCTATCCGGACACTACCGGTATGGGGAATCTTATGATACTTGTTCCCATCAAAAGCAAAACCGAAACCGTCACTCCCGATAACCGTTCCGGCATGTATGATCACCCGGTTTCCTATGGTACAACGCTCAAGAATTGTCACATTGGGGTAAATCTTTACATCATTTCCAATCACAACGTTGTTGCCGATAACCGCGCCGGCACCCAGCGTAATTCCATGACCGACAGTGACGTTATTTCCAATCACAACAAAAGGAGCTATAGACCCTTCGCGGCCGCATACAAAGTTTTTACCGATACATGCGTATGAACTTATACCGGGTTCCGATTTCAAAGGGGGATAAAAAAGATTCAACACCATGGCAAAGGCAAGCTGGGGATTGTCCACCTGTAGAATATTTTTTCTGGCACCTTGAAAATCTCTCGGGACGATAACCGCTCCGGCATCTGTTTCATCAATGTTTTTTAAAAATGTTGCGGTACCGGCAAAGGTTATGTCATCACCAGACGCATCATCAAACGGCGCAACACCACTAATTTTTTTATTCTTATCTCCTTTTATCTCGCCGTTGACAACTTCGGCGATCGTGGCCAGTGACAGTTCCATTTGAATTAATATAGCAGCTTTGATTATTTTTGTTTTTAACTTTTATCCTTTTTAGCGTCCCGGGCAAAATTGACATTGTATTTCTGAATTAAGCGGTCGGTGATATCGATGGTGTTCGGGGAATACATCACTCCGGCCTCCCGTTTTTCGAGAATAAGAAGAAAACCTTCCTGTTTACCCATTTCATCAATAATCGTTAAAATCTCATTTTGAATTCTGCCGACGAGTCTTTTTTCATGGTCCCTGAACTCATCCACATATCTTTTTTGTAAGGCTTTAAAATCACCGATTTTTATTCTTATTTCACGTTCTCTTTCTTCCCGCATCTCCCTGCTCATCACAAGGACTTCACGTTCAAGCTTGTCTTTTGCTGCTTCGATTTCGTCTCCCTTTGCCTTGAGATCGGTCTCTATCTTTTTACCCTGAGCATTGATTTCAGCCGATGCGTTTTTCCCGGCACTCGATGTCTTAAGAATTCTCTCAAAATCTACAATCCCTATTTTAGCAACATCTGCGCCATAAGAAGAAGCAAGAAAACAAAAACAAAAAACTGTTGCTACAAAAGTCACTTTACACATCCGCATGTTATTCCCCCTTCAAACATAGTCCAGTTTTTTTATTATGGAACTTTACCACGACTCAATCATTTCAATATTCATAGTTGTCAGAAAGACGTGCCCATTCCAAATTCCCACTGTCCCCCTGAGTCCTCTCCATCAACGATATATCCTCTCTCAAGACGGATAGGACCCATGGGCGAATACCATCTGAAACCGAATCCCGCCGTTTTTCTGAGATCGCCCAAATCTATACTCTCACCGTCATTATAAACATTCCCCGTGTCATAAAAGAGAAGACCCACAACTCCTTGCTTTTTTAGCAGGGGAAACAGGAGTTCCACATTAAACTGTACAAATTTGTCTCCCCCGATTTCATAGCCGTTTTCATCCAAAACGTAAACATCTCGCCAGTCATAGCCGCGCAACGAGTTCAGACCTCCCATGTAAAATCGTTCATAATCCGGGAGAATTCCACCGGAGTTCTTCTGGACATAACCGATTTCGCCGTGCAGAAACGTCACAATATCCTTGAACACAGGGACGTACCATCCGGTTTCCCCCAGATATTTTGTAAACGTGACATCTCCGCCAAGGCCGGCATATTCCACCGATACACTGTGCCGAGAGCCTTGTGTGGGATTAAACTTTCTGTCTCTCGAGTCGTAAACCAGGGAAGTTGTTATGCTGCTTGTTGTATTCCTGCCTTCCAGTTCTTTAATGGATTCCGCAACATCGTCGTCAATATTTTCTATATCTGCAACCTCGTAATTATACCCAATATATGCCCTCACAAAATTATAAACCGGGTAGCTGAACCGAATCCCTCCTCCTTTACTGTCTTTCTCGTATTCATCATAATCGGTTTCCCAGTCATACATATCAAATCTTGCTGACAGAGGAATATCAAACAGCCAGGGCTCCGTAAAATTCACTCTATACAGAGTTGTCCTCCCTCCGAGCTGGCCGTCAACTGAAAGGATCTGGCCACGCCCAAACAGGTTGTTCTGAGAAATGGAAGCCATGCCGAAGACGTTTTCCGTAGTGCTGAAACCGGCGCCAAAAGAAAATGTGCCGGTGGGCTTTTCGGTAACATCGATTTTCAAAATCATGTTCTCGTCGGAACTTCCCTTTACCGTTCCAACCTTTATGTCCTCGAAATAATCGAGCCGGTAAAGATTGCGAACGCTATGTTTTAACCCTCTGCCGCTGAAAAGTTCCTGTTCATACACCTTAAGTTCACGCCGGATCACCTTGTCCCTGGTCTTTTTGTTCCCGCCGATAATAATATTTTCAAAATAGACCTGGTTACCTTTTGCGACAACATAGGCAATATCAACGGTCAATTGATCAAATTTTTTGTCAATTCTTGGAGAGATTTCGGCGTAGGCATACCCCTCGTCTGAATAGAGATCCGTAAGAGCCAGTACATCGTTACGCACGATCTCACGGTTATAATAGGTTTCCCTGGTAATTTTTAGTTTTTCCTTTAACTCCTCCTCGGGCAAGATAAGGTCTCCGGTGATGTCCACCTTGCTGACCTTGAACCGTGGCCCTTCATCAATTTTTATGGTAATGTCAATCCAGTTTTCACGAAAATCAATTTGCGGTTCCCCTATCCTGGCCTGGATATAACCGTTGTTGTAATAAAAAGCTGAAAGTTTGGCGATATCCTGTTCGAGATTCTCCCTGTTCAGCTCTCCGGATGACGTCATCCATGAAAAGAACCCTTTTTCAGACGTCTCCATCATTTTTTTCAATTTTTTTTCTGGATACGCATTGTTCCCTTCAAATATGATATGCTTTATCAGGACATTTTCACCCTCTTGAATAACGAATTCCAGGTCAACCTGATTATTTTCCAGCGGATGAGCAGTATAAGTAACTTTTACATTATGATAGTTCTTTTCTTTATAAAGCTCTTCAATCCGCTTAATGTTGCTGCGAACCTTGAATATATTCAGTATGGAGCCTGTGCGGATACTCAAGTTTTTTTTGATGTCATCATCTTTGAAGACCTTGTTGCCCTGGAAACGAATAATCCGGATACTCGCTTTTTCCGTTACCCGGAATATGATTACCTTGCCCTGGGGGCTATCTTCGGCATCGATCCGGATATCTTCAAAATATCCCATGGAATATACGTCCTTAAGGTCTTGAGAAAGGCTCTTGCCAATATATATGTCGCCGGGCTTTGTTTTTATATTTCTTTTGATAGCGTCTGCCTCTATCCGCTTATTGCCGGCAACAAGCACTTTGGCAATTTTTTCCCGCTTAAAAAGCTTCATGCTCATATCCCGAACGATCTGCTTCACAGTTCCGGGCACATTTGTTATCCCCTGGCCTTCTTTAACGAAAACACCAACAGACCCTTCTCCAATAGATTCTATCATCTTTGCAACCAGGATAAATTTTTGCCCAATCCATGTCAAACTGCCCCAGACAACATAGTCGGCACCGCCTGTAACACCAACATTCCGAATTCCTTCGATGGTTTCAGTAGGTTTCTCCCCTGCAAAATCAGGAATGATTTCCGGTTCCAGTATAACGGCACCTTCCTGTTTAAGGTCTTTTTTGATCCTGTCCGAAATTTCGGTTTGCATATATGAAAAATCTTCAATCGCATGTATCTCAAATGGTAATACCAACACCCGTACTGCTTCTAAAGAATGCACCGTGTTCGGTAAAAAACATAGCATTGCGATAATCATCAAGCACAAGCGCCTTAGCATAGAACTCCTAATCACCCCAATTCTCAGATCCATAAACTCAAAATTTTACCAGCTGTCCGTCAACAATTGTCATCCTGCGTAACATGTAAGATGCAAGTTCCATGTTATGTGTCACCACGATCAGAGTCATGCAAAATTCTTTGTTTAATTCCAAAAGCAGGCTATGGACGAGCTCACTGCTTCCCTGATCAAGATTTCCCGAGGGCTCATCGGCCAGAAGAATAACCGGATTGAGAACAAGGGCCCTGGCAAGGGCAACCCGTTGCTGTTCACCCCCCGAAAGCTTTCCGACCCTGAAATGTAACCTCTCTTTAAGTCCTACCCGGACAAGAATCGCCTCTGCAGCCTCCCTGGCTTTTTTTTTTCTCAGCCCTTTAATCAGTGCCGGCATCATGGCATTCTCGAGAGCAGAAAACTCAGGGAGCAGATAATGAAACTGGAACACAAACCCTAAAGATTCATTCCGAAATTGTGCCAGCCTGGTATTATCAAAAAGAAAGATATCCTCACCCTGGAAAAGATACGTCCCGCTATCTGGCCGGTCGAGCGCTCCCAGCAGGTGTAGCAGCGTAGACTTGCCGATACCCGACGCTCCCACTATCGCCAAAGTTTCTCCGGCGTTTAAATCAAGGGTTGCCTGTTTTAAAATATCAATACGGGTGCCGCTGGTGTTGTAACTCTTACACAGGCCTTGCACCGACAGAAAATGATCTGTAACAGGCTTTTTTCGGTTGTTCCCGGAGTTAAACATAGCGGATTGCTTCAACAGGGCTGAGTTTGGATGCCTGACGCGCCGGATAGAGCGTGGCTACAAAACATATCACCATTGCAGCAGCGCCTATTATAAAAACATCCAGAGCCTCGAGTCGTACCGGAAGGGTTGATATATAATACACATCTCCCGGAAGCTCAATAAACTTATATTTCTCCAGCAATTTACACATGATAAACCCAAGGCATACCCCCAGCGCAGTCCCCATGAAACCAATGACCATTCCCTTGAAGATAAAAATCTTCCTGATACTGCCATCCATGGCTCCCATGGCTTTTAATATGGCAATATCTTTGGTCTTTCCCATCACCATCATAATCAGTGTGCTTGCGATGTTAAATGCTGCCACAAGAACAATAAGTGCCAGAATAATAAACATAACCGTCTTTTCAAGTTTCAGAGCGGAAAACAGATTGTGATTCATCTGCATCCAGTCCCTGGACCAATACGGAAATCCAACATCAGCGAGTATCTTATCTGCGATATGCCTTGCATTGTAAATATCATTTACCCTGACTTCAATACCGGTAACGGAATCTTCCATGTTCAAAATTTTCTGGGCGTCCCTTAAATGGATGTAAGCCAGGGATCCATCATATTCATACATACCCGATTCAAACAAACCCGCCACCTGAAAGCGCTTCATGGCAGGCAGGTATCCCATGGGAGAAAGCATTCCCCGGGATGAGATCAGGTAAACCGCATCACCCACGCCCAAACCCAGATTTCTGGCAAGTTCCTTGCCAAGAATTACTCCCGGCACAGAACCGGTGGTGTCCTTTCCCCGATACATCTTTTTCATATTCAGTAACGCCGAACGATCCAGAACCTTTATGACCCTGCCTGCCGATTCCGGATCTATGCCTCTTAAAACAGCACCGGATACTCCTGACGACGATCGGAGCATAATTTGGGTGTAAATAAAAGGAGTGGCAGCTTCAACCCCGTCCGTATTCACAACCCGGCTCAATAGTTTGTCATAATCGGAAAAGGGACTGCCGTGGCGCATGATCACCACATGTGATTCAATACCGAGTATACGGTTCTTAAGATCAGACTCAAATCCGGCCATTACAGCTATTACTACGATTAATGCCATAACGCCCACAGTTACCCCGGCAATGGAAAGCATGGTAATGAACGAAATGAAGGTCTCTTTCTGTTTGGCCCTTAGATAGCGACCGCCTATGAAATATTCAAAAGACATAAGAATTACTGGTTATAGGTTATTTGTTTCTTAATTGTGAATTTTGTGTATTTTATGTCAAAAAATTTATCCAAGCTAATAAAGTGTGAAGTGTCTAAAGTGATCTAAAATGCCTAAAGCCCGCCCTGGTGCGACTCGTACATGTATATTGATATCGGCTATAGATCATTGCAAACATGCCTTTTTGAATATAGCGTATTGGT
>CAYPIW010000056.1:0-10368 GCA_964410925.1 uncultured Desulfobacteraceae bacterium | reverse complement strand
ACAGAATTCCTTAACTTTAGCTCACTTTAAACTTTAGCTCACTTCAAACTTCATCATGAATACGTAACCGTATTTACGAATACATGTACTAAGGGAGTTCCATATGACACTCTTAGTCAACGAAATATTTTACAGCATACAGGGGGAATCCACATCTAGCGGCCGCCCCTGCATATTTGTGAGACTTACCGGCTGCAATTTAAGATGCTCCTACTGCGATACCCGGTATGCTTACGAACAGGGGGTAAACATGGAGATCACCGAAATAATGAACCGTATTGCCGCCTATCCATGCCGGCTGGTTGAAATAACCGGTGGAGAACCCTTGCTTCAAAGCCAAACCCCCATGTTCATTTACAGATTACTTGAGAATGGCTATGAGGTTATGCTGGAAACAAACGGAAGCCTTGACATCAGCCGTGTTGACGGCCGGTGTATAAAAATTGTCGATATCAAATGCCCCACAAGCGGCGAATCCGACAAAAATGATTTGGAAAATTTAAAACAACTGGGGTGTAAAGACCAGGTAAAATTCGTCATTGGAAACCGTAAAGATTATGAATATGCACAAGAAACCATGGAGTCGATCTCTCCCGATTTCCCGAAAGAGCAGATTCTTTTTTCTCCTGTTTCGGAGAAAATACCCCCTTCCCGGCTTGCGGAATGGATACTTGAAGACCACCTGAACGTCAGGCTTCATCTCCAGCTACATAAAATCATATGGCCTGACAAAAAAAGAGGGGTATGATAATATTTTCAAGATTTAGAATTGCGAACTGAATAGTCTTTGATTTTGATGTGATACATTTTTAATTTTTTATGGACGGAATTTCTTTATTTGAACCTCTTTGATGACGTTGTAATACTTATCATTTCCTGTCAAAATAGGCCGCCCAAATGATACAGCGGTAGCACCTATTAGGGCATCCGCAAGCTTTAAAGAATGACTCAAATAATATCGCTCCACAAAAAACATTGCTTTAACAGAGATTTCTTCAGACAAATAAAGAACTTCCGCCCCCCAACCTTTTAGAGTTTCTCGTAAGCAATTTAATTCATTTTTATTTCTCATCCCTTGAATTAGCTCTATGTAGGTAACTACTGAAACAGAAAATGGCAGATTATTTTCAATTGTTTCATGAGCATTCTTATTTCCTTTCATGTACCAAATGAGGATATCCGTATCAACAAGCAACATTTAGAACCTGTCTTTTCTCAATTCTCTAAGATATTCACCAACGTTTTTTACCGCTTCGTTGTCTTTCCAAATACCAAAAAGCTTGTCCTTGAATATTTTTTTATTCTTTGTCTCATCGTAGGGAACCAGTTTGGCGCAAGGCTTACCGCGATACGTGATAATAACTTCTTCTCCCCTGCTAACGGTCCCAAGCAATTCTTTCGAACGAAAACGAAGATCCTTGGCTGTGGCTTTCATGGATACACCTCTTTATAGTTTACATTTATAAATATAAACTTTAAAAAAGAGTTCGTCAAATTAAAATTTGAGCGTGATGCAAAAATCAAGCAAAAAAGGTGCGTTCTGCAAAGGTCTCACCGCCAATCATTTGTTCTGTTCGTCATGAATCCAAATGAAATGACTTGCAATCCCATGGGGAGTCGCTTAGGCTCTAAAAATGATTTTATCCGCTTTTTTTTAGATGTCAGGTTTCAGGGGTCAGGGGTCAGCCAATTCGTTTCTTACTCCTTACACCTGAAACCTGACACCTGAAACCAGGCATCGGATTAAATCAAACAGCCATGGCAATCTTAGCAAACAACAAGCTTGAGGAACTCGTAAAAAGTCCGATTTACACCAAACTTAACCTATTAATAGCGTTAAAATTTCAGTCAATTATAAAGTTTCTGAAGCGGAAACCTTATGGACCATATAAAAAAAGCGGTTGTTCTTTCCAGCGGGGGGATTGATTCCACCACGGCTATGGCCATGGCAAAACATGAGGGTTTTGAAATTCACAGCTTGAGTTTTTTTTACGGGCAGCGTCATGCCGTTGAACTTGAAGCTGCCCGAAAAGTGTCGGACGCCCTGGGTGCAGCCAGGCATCTTGTAATAAATATAGATCTAAAGAAAATAGGCGGGTCATCCCTTACCGGTGATATGGATGTGCCCAAAGCCAGGGATGAACATGTCATGAGCCGGGAAATACCCGCTACCTATGTTCCGGCAAGAAATACCATATTTCTTTCCTTTGCACTGGCATGGGCCGAGGTTTTGGAATCCTCAGACATTTTTATCGGTGTTACCGCCATCGACTACAGCGGGTACCCGGATTGCCGACCCGAGTATATCCATGCATTTGAACGCATGGCAAATCTTGCCACCAAGGCGGGGGTAGAAGGAATTACAAAAATCAAGATAAATACCCCGCTTATCCGGTTGACCAAAGCTCAGATCATCAAAAAAGGTATCCGGCTCGGCGTGGATTACTCTGTAACTCACAGCTGTTATGACCCTTCCCCTCAGGGTCTTGCATGCGGCCGGTGTGACAGCTGTTTTTTAAGAAAAAAAGGGTTTAAAGAAGCAGGCATACCCGATCCCACAAGATATGCTTAGGTGCTTGTTGCAGCAACATCGATAACATCTTTTCGATGTTGTAAAGTCCAATATTCAATTTCCAATGTTTAGTGTTCAACTGAAAAACACTTGAAAATTGGATATTGAGAATTCGACATTGGATATTAATCGTTTCTCAAAAGGCAGTTTTCACAATCTATACCAAAAAGGACTATCATCATGTCAGAAAAAGGTATTGTATTTTTTCCGGAAAGATATATCGAAGCAACACCCAGGGATTACGGTTTAGAATCTTATGAAGACGTCTTCTTTCCCGCACAGGACGGAACCCGCCTTCACGGCTGGTTTGTTCATGGGCCTGATGAACGGGCCGTATTGCTCTGGTTCCATGGCAATGCCGGTAATATCAGCCATCGACTGCATAATCTTAAAAAGCTGCATGACGCGCTAAAAATTCCTGTGTTTATTTTCGATTATCGTGAATACGGCCTGAGCCAGGGTGAAATCTCAAAAGCCGGGACCTTCTCCGATGCCCACGGAGCCTTCCGATATCTGACAAGCGAAAAAGGGTTCCAAAAATCTTCCGTCATGTTGTTTGGCCGATCTCTGGGAACTGCTCTGGCAGTGGATATTGCCAGTAAAGAAGAGTGTCTGGGGGTAATTCTTGAAGCTGCTTTTACTTCAACGGATGATATGATGAAGCGATATTTCCCTTTCTTTGCACCGCAACCAGCGTCGGTGGTCAAATATGACAGCTTGTCACTGATTGACAAGATTAAATCGCCCGTTCTGTTTATCCACGGAAAATTTGATCAGACGATCCCGTCTTCAATGGCCCGTCTTCTGTTCGAAAAAGCTCCGGAGCCCAAGAAGTTCTATGAGATTGCAGGAGCCAATCATAATGATACCTATCTGGTGGGCGGCCATGAATACTTCGTTGTGTGGCAAACATTTTTAAACACGTGTCTCGGTGAGCAATCTTTGGCAAGCCAGGCTAAAAATTCTCATTAATTTTCACACAAGATTAATGAACTTGTAAAGAGTCCGATTTAGACTGTTTCGCAAAAAGTCGTCACTCCGGTAGATCCCGGATCGAGTCTGGGAGGAGTCCAGGTGCTCTGCAACTGATTGAAAAGACTGGATTCCGGCTTTCGCCGGAATGACGGCCTCCGGCTCGGAGAGAAAACGGTATTTTATGACTTTTTACGAGACCGTCAAGATTCAGGAAATCATTTTTACTATTTTCCCCGGCAGTACCGCGTCAGTCAGTGCAGCGTAGCCACCCTCTAAAATACGAATGTTAGTAAATCCTTTTGAAAGAAGATAGAGATACGTCATGCTGGATCGAAAATTTGACGGGCAAAAAATAGCGATAAACCTTTCCTTAGGAATTTCGTCTATCCTGTCAGGAAGTTCGTTGATCGGTATATTTTTGCAGATAATATTGGCGTGAATTCCCAACTTTATCGAAATACATTCATGCTCCTCTTTAGTACGAACATCCAATAATAAAACATCCTTTTCTTTCAGTAAGTTGTCAGGTAATATTTTGTGTTTCCCCGAACCAAAGAATTCCAAAGTCATATTCCGTAGCGATTGTTCCAATACAATACCTCCATTAATAATAAGTTCAGAACTCCTGACCTGTATACATAATTTCAACATGATATGAAAGCTTAGTCGTAATTTCAGATGCAACAATTTGAACATCGAACATCGAACGTTCAACGTCGAACGTCGAATGTGGAAGGCGCTTCGCTTTGTCTTTATTATAAATGATAGAATACATTATTCGATGTTCAATGTTCGACGTTCATCTTTTATATGCCATCAAGGTATTGATTCTTAATTAAAATATGCTTAATCTGAATTTACACCAAGTCAGTAGCCCTAAAGTTGGTCTAACCGTCTGAACTTTTTTAAACTTAAGTCACTCTAACTTGAACTTCTTTTTAAGAAAAAGATTCAGGCATACATCCACAACTTCGGGATCATATAACATTCCTTTTCCTTTCACTATTTCCTCAAGCGCCTTATCGATGCCGGAAGCCGCCCGGTAAGGGCGATGAGAGGACATGGCTTCAACAACATCTGCTACGGCCAGAATCCTGGCTTCTTCTAAAATATCTTCAGCGAAAAGTCCGAACGGATACCCTGAACCGTCCATTCTTTCATGATGCTGGAGTATGGTTTGAGCGATGGGCCATGAAAATTCAATCCCCTTCAATATATCATATCCGATTTGAGGATGAATTTTAATTATGGCCAATTCGGCTTCCGACAATCGTCCGGGCCTGCTGAGAATCGCCGCCGGAACATGAATTTTACCCAAATCATGAATGGCGGCCGCCATGCGTATTCCTTCGATACGGTCCCATGAGAAGCCCATATCGGTGGCGATGGCCCGGCTGAGCTTTGCAACACGGCGCTGATGTCCGGCCGTATGGGGGTCCCTTTTTTCAATGGTAAGGGAAATGGCCTGGATAATACCCCCCATGGATTTTCGAATTTTGTCGAGACTCAGCTGAAGATCCGCCTGTATTCGTTTAAGCCTGGAGATATCCTTGAAATTCTCTACAATTCCGATCAGTTCTCCGTTCGGCCCGCGCAAAGGTGTTGCAGTAACAATGCAGGGAATTCTGGTACGGTTACGGCGCTCTTTGTTTACTTCATATTCAACACGTTCCGCACAGCATGAAATTCGAACCATCGGACATCCCGGGGAGTGGCACAGAGCACCGGGAAAGATGTCATAACATTTTCGGCCGATGCATTCCCGTTCATTAAATCCCGATAAAATCGTAAATGTATCATTAACCCGAATCACATTGAGATCCTTGTCAATTACAACAACCCCATCGGCAACCGTCTGAAATATCTGATTTAGCTCTGCAAGTTCGATTTTAGATGCAGTTTCCGATTGTTTCAGTGTCAGCAGCTCTTTTCTAAGATCGCCGATCTTTAATTCCAGTTCTTCCTCGGTGAGTCGTTGAGACATGCTGCTGTCCTTATTTGAGGGGTTTTACATCAGCACAAGGTTATTTTAAAAGATGAACGTTCAACATCGAACATTGAACGTCGAACGTCGAATAATTATGTCGCTCCGCTCCACAAATTATTCTAAAATCTAATGAAAACAAGCATCCAATAACCAATCATTCAACAATTATTTCTTTTTAGCTGTTTTGATGCTCGTAACAAATATTTTAATTAATTCTTCTGTTTCATCTAACATATCATTTAGTAGTTCGGGTTTTTTAATTAATGGTGCCTTCTGAATAAGTTTTAATTATCTTTGGGTCTCTCTAAGTTCTTTTAATGAGATACGAAGTTTATGAACAAAGTCTTTTGGAGACTCCGCTGCTTGGGCCTCACCATGGTTTGGGTAAGGTGAAGTTCCCGATTTTAACAATTGACCTGCAACATGGTTGCCGGTTCTGGTATTTGGCAACTGTTCAACAATCTTTATGATTCGCACCGAAAACTCCAGCAGCCTTTCCTCAAGATCATACTTTTTTTTCGTCATCTTTTTTCTCAATCACCAATTGCTTTTCAAGATTGTTTTTTTTCATTCATCATTCGATGTTGGACGTTCGATGTTCGATATTCATCTTTTTATACGTTCGATGTTAATCTTTTAACGAAACTTTTGTCCTTGTTTTTGTTTTCCATTCATCATTCGATGTTGAACGTTCGATGTTCGATGTTCATCTTTTTATATGTTCGATGTTCATCTTTTAATTCGTTCGATATTCACCTTTTAACTTATTGTTTACATATCTCTTCACGATTTAAAAAAGGCGCCTTTTTAACCAGCTCGGCAATTTGTGGATCATCGTCCAGCCAGTGCTTAATATTTCCCAGAAGGCTGGCCGCATAAGGACTGTGATTTCCGTCGGCAAGAAAATAGTTTACCCATAAACCCTCCTTCCGGTAATCAACCAAACCCGCCTCTTCCAGTATTTTAAGATGCTTGGAAACACTGGGCTGTGAAATTCCTATAGCACTCCGCAGCTCGCAAACACACATCACTTTTTCCTGCAACAGCTTTAATATTTTTACTCTGTTGGGGTCGGAAAGTGCTTTCATGACTTTGACAAATGTTTTCATGGCAATTCCTAACTCGGTCAAGCGGGAAAAGTTACAAGTGAGCTAAAGTTTTAAAATGAAGCCTCTGAAGGCAGCACATTAACCCTGGCCCAAACCGATCACCAATACACAATGTTCAAAAGGGTCGGATTACAATGATCTATAACTGATACCCATATAGATAAACGCGTCGCACCAGGGCGGGCTTTAGGCACTTTTAACTTTGATGAATTCGCAAAAAGTCGTCACTCCGGTGAAAACCGGAGTCCAGGTGCTCTGCAACTGATTGAAAAGACTGGATTCCGGCTTTCGCCGGAATGACGGCCTACGGCTCGGAGAGAAAACGGTATTTTATAACTTTTTGAGAGTTCATCAACTTTAGCCACTTTATACTTAATGGGCTAAGCATTTTTTTGCCGCAAAAAGCATAACATTCACAAATAAGAATTCAATATGCTCAAAAGATCATGTATGGCATGATTCGATAGCTGTCAAACAAAAAATTTCAGAGGGGCAAGGGCCCGGAAAGGATTGGGGGTTGAAATGATATAAAGAGATGAAAATGAAAATTTATCAAGGGAAAAACAAAAATGCTTTTCCCTTGATAAAAAGCTTTTTGTTAATAGGGATGAAATTCTCGAATTCGATACAAGGGTTTATTCGTCTCTTTATCGATTTCCGTAAAGTTTTGATGGTATTCGGTGACGTTAAACACTCCCATAAACTGATTGCAAAGGGGATATCCCGCCTCGATCCAGCCTACGATACCGTCTTTATACCACCATACATTGGTATACCCATATTGTGCGAGCCGCTCCCCTACGTAAGCTCCGCGTTTGTGTGTCCTGCACCACACCACGATTTTGGCGTCTTTGTTTTTGATTTCCTTTGGAAACGTGTACATATGACCCGCATGGATATGGTTGGTCCCAACAATGTGAGCGGCATAAAATTCAGGATGCGTCCGCAGATCGATTAGATAGGCATCTTCCTGTCCAGCCATGACCTTGTCATACAGTGCTTTGAATTGCTGAACATTCAGCTGACGTTCCGCAGGAAACGCTTTCGTCGCATTTTCCCAGGCTTTTTTCTCATTTGCTTGAAGCATTGCTGAATCGTCAGCAAGATCTGAGGCTTCAGCAACAGCCGAACTGCCGACAGCAGATGGCTTGTCAGCAACAGCAATACGGTTACCAACAGCACAACCGGCCGCAGTTAAACTAAAAAGCATAACAACCGCGGAAATAAAAAATTTTTTCATGATCTTACCTCCTTTCTGGTGGTTTTTAAAAATCAGCTATCGCCGGGAGCATTACCGATTTGTTAAAATGGTTTTCACACATTAACTTATTCATTTTTGAGCGAAAGCCTTGCAATCAGGTGTCAGGTGTCAGGTGTAAGAAACGAATTAGCTGACACCAGACACCTGACACCAAAAAGTCTTGGATAGCAATTAACAAACTGGTAATGCACTCGTATCGCCCATCCAAAATTATAAAATGAACACCGTGTGTTTCCTGTTCATAAATAAGCAATTTTTGTCCGGATCAAGGCCGCACAAGGGGTTACGGTGAGGCGTACTTCCTGTACGATGCAACCGAAAAACCCGCGGAGAACGCAGATCCGGGAAAAAAGGGCCATTTATGGATGGAAACGAGCTAAAATTCCAGGCCACAATCTTTCAGACCGGAAATACCTGACTCCACACTTACCGTATCACCAATTCCGTGGGCTGCAAGATTTATCTGTGCTTCATAGGATCGAATCCCGGTGTTGCATAACAGAATTATTTTTTTATCCCTGGGCACCTCGTGACATCGCCTTTCCAGCTCATCATGAGGAATACTTTTCCAAATTTCCGGAAATTTCTCTTGAAAAGGAATTGCATCCGCATCTGCCCTGCAGTCGAGAAAAAAGCAGTCTCCATTGTTGCGAGACTTCCAGCATTTAATAAATTCCTCCATTGGCATTGGCTTGTACATGCCATCGAGAAAGTTTTCAGTGGTATTGCCAAGGGCATTTACAATGTCCATGGCAGAGGCAAACGGGGGAGAGTAGGCAATCTCTAAGTTGCTGACATCCTCTACCCTGGCCTGATTCATGATCAGCTGAGCAACGGCATTTATTCTTCCGACCGTTTCACTTCCTTCACCGCCCCAGCCCTGGATGCCCAAAACCCTTCGGGTCTTTCTGTCGACAACAAGCTCAAGATATATTATTTCTTTCTCGGGGTAGAAATGAGCCCGGTCGAACTGGGCCACCTGAATGCTTACCGCGTCAAACCCTTCTCTTCTTGCGATATCGATGGAAAGACCCGCGCCGGACATCGATTTGTCAAATATTTTAACGACAAAACTTCCCACGCCTCCTTTGAACCGGGCATCTCCGCCCGCCAGGTTTGTTCCGATGACACGGCCCTGCCGGTTGGCCATGGAGCCCAGTGGAATGTGGGCCGGCTTGCCTGTGACGAGATGTTTTATCAATACACAGTCACCTCCTGAATAAATGTCAGGATCAGAGGTCTGCATTCTGTCGTTCACCAGGATATGCCCGCCCGGTCCGGTCTCAATTCCCGCCTCTTTTGCAAGGGTGGTATTGGGGACGATACCCACGGACATGATGACCATATCCGCCGGGAGGGTGCGGTTGTTGGTTTTTGCGGCCGTTACATATTCATCTCCTTCAAGAGCCTGGACGATCTCCGCGAGATGGAATTTCACCCCGTGCTTTTCCATGCAGCGCTGGGCCATAAGAGAAATGCTCCTGCTGACAAAACCCGGCATGACCTGATCAAAGTATTCGATAACCGTTGTGTCAATTTCCCACATATCGGCCAGTGCCTGGGCCATCTCAAGTCCTATGAAGCCGGCTCCGATGACAACCGCCTTTTCCACTTCGCCCTGGGTTATTTTTTTCTTTATGGCAATAGCATCCCTTAAGTTGCTGACATTAAAAACGTTCTTAAGGTCAGTCCCCGGCATGTCCAGCTTTCTGGGAAGGGAGCCCGTGGCAAGTACGAGCTTGTCATAGGGCATATCATTTTCTTCACCGTTGCGTTTTCTGATATGTACCGTTTTGTTTGATCGGTCGATTTTCGTGACCTCGGTGCCTGTCATGGCGACAACCCCCTTGTCGTTCCAGAAAAATTTCTCATCCCGGACCATATGGAAACTGGTGGATCGAAGCTCGGTTTCGTCGCTCACATCCCCGGCCACATAAAACGGTATGCCGCACCCTCCGTATGATATCAGCTCGTCCTTGTCTATTATGGTAACGTTTGCATCCTGCCTGAGCCGCTTGAACCTGCAGGCCGCCTTTGCTCCAAGGGCGACTGCACCCACAATAACTATGTTTTCCGCCATTTGTAGTCCCCTGCTGTTAAGTTGTTCGGTTAATAAAAATAGAAAGTTTAAAATATGATGAACTCCGGATTTATATCAATACAGCTGTTTGCTAAGGTCGCTATGGCTATTTGCTGTCAAACTTTAGGTTTCAGGTGTCAGGTGTCAGAGTTTATGAATGCATTTAATGTGTAACCGACACAACTTTTTATGATCCTCAAGATCTTCCACATCCATATATAGTGTTTGTGAAAAACATTTTCTTAAGAGCTATAATTGATGAAATCGTAAAAAGTCATAAAATAGCGTTTTACTTCATTCCGGCGAAAGCCGGAATCCAGTAAATTCAAGTAGTTCTGGATGCCGGATCAAGTCCGGCATGACGGTTTTGGGCCACCTCGTTTC
>CAYPIW010000055.1:0-2931 GCA_964410925.1 uncultured Desulfobacteraceae bacterium | reverse complement strand
GCCAATATCTGCGTCAGACTCAAATTTTAATCCTCGAAATACTACCAGTATTCCTGTGGTTAAAATTTTCGTCTTTCTCTCCGGGGCGTAGGCCCTACAGGCCGGAGGCCTGATCTTAACGAAAAATCCTGGTTTTCGTTCGGGCACTAGTTAAGCAAAAGATTAAAGGTTTTATTGCATATTGTCAAGCGGCCAATTTTAAAGATAAATCTATTGAAACTTTATCAATAAGATTTAATGATTTCAATAACTTTATTAAATCCAAACGGTTTTCAGACATTCGATCCGTTGACTATTCAGACCTTTCGAAATTCGTCGCTAATAACAATACCCCCTCAATTCATGTCACAAAATCCCGGGTCCGAACCCTAAGACAATTTTACCATTTTCTGACACTTCACCGGATCATACCTGAAAATATCGTACCGGTCTGCCGTATCCAAACATCGAAGAAACCGTAGCACTGTTTCTTACACAATAAAATATAAGCTGTTAATTCAGCACGTCACCAACCGCGCAAACTCGCCGATGGGCCTGAGAAATCTCATCATTATCATGCTGCATACACCCACAAATAAAGGTTCTCTTGAAACAACAACTTGCCGATATTATGCTTAAAATTGTTCTATTTGACAATTCAAGCCTTGACCCGACCTTTAATGGGTGACTCCGTTGTTTTTCTGTAAGGAGGCTTGTTATATGAGCTTATGTGATCACCCACTGGGTATTATTATTGAATTTCATCTGCCTTCCGTTAGATTCCCAACGATTCGGGCTTCGCTGGGCGCGAGAATGCCGTTGTTCTGCCCCTGGAATTATTGTTTGTGAATGATTTTTTTCAAATCCGCGTCAAGAAATTCCCAAAGATTAGGATGGCTTTCTACCAAGCGGGCGATGTCGCCGAGGTCCTTGAACTTCTTGCTCTGTCTTCTTTCCGTATCTCGCCACGCTTTGATTTTTCCGCGCAACGTATCTTCCAGAGAAGCAACTCGCATAAGAATCCCGTGTATATCTGCCGGAACAGATCGACTCGGAAACTCTTTATAGAAATATTCCGTACTTAATTGAATACTCACTTTGGAACAACCGCGAAAATTAATTGACCATTGAAAACGTTCTGATTTAAATCCTTCCTCCTCAAGAAGTTTCGTGGTGAGTTCTACAGATCCTGCAGCAACAACGAAATCGACATCTTGAGTCACCATCGATTCCTCGGCCCAATGATTAACAGCTATACCGCCGATTGCGCACCATGCAAGATCCGCCCGCTCGAGACAATCAACCAAACGCATGACATCATCCGCACCGCCCGCTGTCTGCCAATCAAAAAATTTTTTTGGGGTCATATCGCTATCCTCCATTTTTTTTATGTCGTGCCGAGCGAAAAAGCTAAGAGGCGGAAAGACATGGGGGTCGCATCTCAAATATCAAATATTTTCTTCCTGATTCTGTTGAGCCGCCTTTTAAGCTTTCGATCGGCTTCAATTTGGTTCGTAATCTGCTTATGTTTGATTGCAATTCCGGACCCGGTAATACCACCGAAATGCCGCCCCAAGGAAACACCGGTTTCTCCCGTTATCTCCCTGCAAAAATAAATCGCCACGTCCCGTGCGATATTCCTCTTTTTCCCTTTTTGCATGATGGTTTCACGCTCACATCCATACTCGTTCGAAACTGCTCGGATAAGATCATCCGGCGTCGGCCTGGGTTTCAGACTTTTGAGTTGCGGGATGTCCTTAGCATCCTTGTTTAAAAATGTCTTTTTAACCCAGTTTATAAAATCAACTCGGCCCAAAATAGCACCGCTCACAACATCATCGGATGGATTTTCAATTTTATCATTCTGAACCGACTCAACAAAATCACGATATCTTTTTTTCGATAGGGCCTTATCTTTTCCAAACAACGACATTAACCCATCGGTCTCCAGCCATTCGGGAGACTTGATATAACCGCCGAAAGCCGAATAACTGCTCCACGCATAGTCCCTGCAATGATCAACCATCCCCGCTCGTACCGGATTCAGGTGGATATATCGCGACAGGTGTTTTAAATATTCATCCGCATCCACCAGAACGGATTTAAACCGTCCTTGAAATACATGACCTGAGAGTCTTCTTTTTCGATTAAAATAAACGGAATAGCTGACGTTGATCCATTTTATGGCCTGACTTAAATTCGCATGCGGCGTTTCTATCAAAATGTGATAATGCGTGGTCATCAGGCAATATGTATGCACCTTAATCCCATAACGTTCCACCGCCTTGCTGATATACTCCAAGAACTTTTCACGGTCTCTGTCGTTCCTGTATATGTCCATCCCAGAGTTTCCACGATTCATTACGTGATAGAAAGCACCGGGAAATTCTATTCTTATAGACCGCGCCATCCGATAATACCCGTTTACTTCAATGAAATGTATGTCCCTTTTGAATTCATACCACTTTTTGTACGTTATCTTAACAAAATAGCCTTGTCAATATTTGATATTTGAGATGCGACCCCCATGTCTTTTGTAACACAAGGAGATCTAAAAAAAGAGTCATATATGCCAGCATGGGCAAATATGACGCTTTTTATATGGATGTTAATGACTGCCCTGAAAGTGCTTTTAAACTAATTATTCTTATAAATCAAAATGATGTGTGATGCGACCCTGAGTGTTAGAACCCTGGCACAAAAATTGAAATTAATTGAAGTTATAAGAAGTTATAAAAAGCAGTGATAAATGAATCGCCCGGAAAAAATATTCCGGGAACTACAAAAAAAATACAAGAAAGTAAAGGGAGGAAATTACCATGAGTACTTTAACGATCATCATTCTCATCGTAGTGTTGCTTTTAGTGTTCGGCGGGGGAGGCGGTTACTATTGGAGAAGACGACGGTAGGTTTTGTTTCTCACATCTTGACGCTTTACCCTGACGTTGCAAA
>CAYPIW010000054.1:0-34406 GCA_964410925.1 uncultured Desulfobacteraceae bacterium | reverse complement strand
GCGCCTACGGCTCGGAGAGAAAACGGGATTTTATGACTTTTTGCGAGTTCATCAAAAATTAAGCCGCCATTATATTTATTTTTTTTTGATATTCAACCTATAATTTCACATTCTGGTTCATTTCCCACAAAAAGGGCCATAAACCCTGAACCTCTCATGGCATGGAGTCAAACTTTTTTTGATACGCTGATGCGCGTTGAACATCCTTCAATTCATGGTAACAGGCAACAATAAATCCAAGGCATTGTTTTGAATGTTGAAATTTTAGAAAAAATGGCAGTGCTGTTTCAAAGTCACCCAAATTCATATGGCTTATCCCCAGACACAGACTGAGCTGCTCATTGCCGGGAAAATGTTCGACTCCTTTTGAAAGGATTTGAACCGATTCCCGATAGGCTCTTTTCTTTTGATTCAGGATGCCCAGTCCCAGGCAGGCGCGCGGGTCGGGATGGTAGGTCAACGCTTTGATGTATAATTTTTCAGCAATGTTATCTTTTCCCTTTATGTGTTGATTCCCCGCATAATCCCCATGATCAAAGGTCATTCCGAGCCTGGAGTAAAAATCGGCATGCAGGGGATAAAATTCCTTGCTGTCGGTAAGCTCGATGGCGTCCACAATTTCAGGAAGGGATTCATAATATGTGGTTCTTAATTTTTTCCCGAAGGAGATGACATCGTCACGGGATAATTCGGCATCTGTTTCAAAATACTTGATATCCTCAACAGGGTTTAACCATATGTCCTCAGACAGGTTAGATTTTTTTTTATATTGGGAATAGAGTGCGGTTCCCGGAAACAAAGAAAGAACAGAAGAATAAATGACCAGTGGTTTGATCTTTTTAATCAAATCAATGCTCTCTTGAATGGTTTTCCCGGTTTCTCCAGGTGATCCATAGATAAAATAGGCCCGGGGCAGGATGCCGTATTTTAAAGTCATGTCAAACGTTTTTTCGATTTCGCCGGTTGTAATTTTCTTGTTCAGGTACGCTCGAATTTTTTCAGAACCGCTTTCTATCCCGTAACTGATTTGAATGCAGCCGGCCTTTCTCATCCACAAAAGGACTTCTTCACTCATATAATTGACCCGGGATATGGCGTTCCAGGAAATTTTCAGATTTTTTTCGAGGATTTTTTTACAAATTTGGATGACCCGTTTTTTGTTAACGCTGAACGTATCATCCGAAAAATAAAAAAAAATAATTCCTTTTTTGTAAAGGAGTTCGATCTCTTCAACAAAATAGTCGACCGAATGAAACCTGACCTTCCGGCCCCAGAATTTGGGTGACCCGCAAAATGTGCAGTTTCCGGGACAGCCCCGGGTTAAAGACAGATGCTGGTATTCAAAGTGGATTGCCGGAATGGGCAACTGATCAAGATCTTGAATATATTCTGCGGGTTTTGTCCGGACAACCTTGCCGTGTTTTTTGAAAGCAATGCCTCTGATATTTTCTATGTGATCATATTCTTTTTTTTCGATGCATCTGATCAGATGTAAAAATGTGTATTCCCCCTCGCCCATGACCACATAATCGATTTCCGGGAAATGGGTTAAAAAATGTTTCCATAAAAAGGTGGGGCTGACCCCGCCAAAAACAATTTTAACCTCCGGACGGATTTGTTTGGCAATTTTAGCGATTTCGATGCCTGCCCAACGGTTTGCCTGCAAAATAGAAAATCCTATGATATCCGGCTGCTTTTCAAGCAAAATATCACTAATTTTTTCAGGGGTTTCATTGATTCTGCACCAGTTTAATATTTCGACATCGTAATGATTCTCTTTGAGTACCGCGCCCACGTAGTACATGCCGATGGGCGGAACCTCCACATCTTCCGTGTTAATCCGTTCTTCAAGCCAGTATGGATAGATAAGCAATATTTTCATTTTTTGCTTTTATTAATAGCTGTTTATGGTAAAAATATTATCTGTGTATATCTGAGAAAGTCTGCATATTATTTAGCTTGAATCTTTATCATAGTTTGGTAATAATTTAAACATGACTGTTTCGTAAAAAGTCCGATTTAGACGATTTCGTAAAAAGTTCAAATTCAAGGCGTGCAAATTTTGTAATTATGAGGCGTACTTGTCGTACGTTGAATGATTACGAAATGCAGCACAACGAAGAAGTTGGGCTTTTTACGAAATCGTCAAACATAACATATAAAAGGAGAACACCCTATGTTTCTATCCCTTATCCAAGGACGCAAAAGCATCCGTAACTATTTAGAAAAACCCATTGAAACCGAAAAAATTGATACGCTCATCGAGGCGGCGCTGCGTGCACCCTCCTCAAGAGGGTTTAACCCCTGGGAATTTGTGGTGGTTACGGAAAAAGGTTTGCTCGAAAAACTTTCAAAGGCAAAACCGCACGGCGCATCATTTTTAAAAAATGCAGCCCTGGGAATCGTTGTGTGCGCAGATCCTGAAAAATGCGATGTATGGGTTGAGGATGCTTCCATCGCTTCCATCTTTATCCATCTGGCAGCAGAGTCCATTGGCCTCGGAAGCTGCTGGATCCAGATTAGAAAAAGAATGCATGATCAGACAACAAGCGCACAGGCGTATATCCGAAGTCTTTTAAATATTCCAAAAAATTTAAATATAGAGTCGATTGTCGCCTTGGGATACCCTGCTGAAAAAAAACCGCCTCACCCCAGGGAAAACCTGCAATATGAGAAAGTTCATTATGGGATGTACGGCAGCTGAACGTCTCAAAAGCGGAGTCAGCCAACTTGTTCATTGACATCGCAGGAGATTCTAAATATTAGAATCAATTTATACCCAAAATAAATTTATGGATGAGCACAAATTAAAACAACCTAAATTTCTAATCTGCTATAAACGGGGAAAATGATGAAAGACAGAACGGTTAAGGTGGGCAGGAATGACCCTTGCCCCTGCGGAAGCGGGCTTAAATATAAAAAATGCTGTCTCCGAAGAGCAAATCCGGAGACTGATGACCTTAAGGCCTTATATGCGAAAAAATACAGAATCCGACTTAAGCAGGCAGCGGATATCCAAGGCATCCGGGAAGCTGGCCGTCTGGTCATAGACACACTGGATCTGGTGGAGTCTAAAATAAAGCACGGAATTACCACCGAGGAGATTAACACTCTTGTGCATGAATACACCATTAAACATGGTGCCATTCCCGCACCGTTGAACTATCGAGGATTTCCAAAAAGCGTCTGTGTTTCCATAAATGAAGTGATTTGTCACGGCATCCCCGGAGAACGGGTGTTGAAGGACGGAGATATTGTCAATGTCGATATCACCTCTATTTTAAATAAATATTATGCGGACGCAAGCAAAACCTTTTTCGTAGGAACGCCCGGATCCAAAGCTCGAAAGATCGTAAAGGTGGCCAAAAAATGCCTGGGCCTGGGGATGTCCATGGTTAAACCCGGGAATACTATCGGCGATATCGGATGGGCCATTAAAAAACATGCCGAAAGCAAAGGATGTTCGGTGGTCAGGGAATTTGTGGGGCACGGAGTAGGGTTTGATTTCCATGAACCTCCCCAGATTCCCCATTTCGGCCGTAAGGGAGAAGGAATCCGTCTGATTCCTGGCATGGTTTTTACCATTGAACCCATGATCAACCTGGGAGAAAAAGAACTGGTCATTCTAAGCGATAAATGGACCGCCGTTACCAAAGACCGCTCACTTTCCGCACAGTTTGAACAAACACTTGTTGTTACCGACCATGGGTGTGAAAGCCTTACTCCGTATGAGACGTGAAAAGTCTATGGGTTGTGTCGTATCACCTGCCCGCCCGGAGCAGTCAGGGGCGGGCGTCAGCACTCAAGACCTTTCAGCTTTCTTATTTCTTCCCGCGCTTCCTCTCTGCTGTTGGTAGAAATTAACAAATCTTGACCCACGACGTAGTATTTTTCCATGAGTTCCAGAATTCTCAATCCGCCGGAGGTATCGATATCTAAACCATTTGCTAATGTTATTATTGTCATTATCAGTTTATTTTGACGTTGAAAACCTGGTCTTTTGGGCCAGGTTAGAGATAGATGGCTCTGCCTTGGAGTTTTGTGTCTAAAATCACAAATTCCAAGCACCCCGCCAAAAAACCGGCGGGCAGGCAAATTGCAAATAAATTTCAAATTCCAATTTTCAATGATCAAAACTTTCCATGACGAGACATTATTTGTAATTTGATATTTGTAATTTTTGAACTTCCAACATAGAAAATCCCATCTGGGGATAAAAAAAGTCTGGTCCTGGATCAGGCTTTATACTTCGACCCCTGGGTTGAATGACGTACCGCCCCTCCTAATATTTACATGCCAGTTCATACCCTGCTCGAACAGCGGTAAACGTATCCTTTACATTGTGCGCATCACCGATAATTTCTATATTTGCAATTCGCTTTTTAATTGCATCATCCGGTTCCGGCGCGGAAAGCATTCCGGAGGCCAGAATAACGCTCTGGAAAGGTTCCAGAGACAGTATTTCTCCATCCTTTTCCACCTCAACGCAGTCGGATTTAAACTCTTTGACCGCTGTTTGGGGCATCAGGGTCACTTTTTCCAATTGCTCAATTCTCATCAAGGCCAATTTCTTTGTAATCGCTTCCATGGCGCCGCCCAGTTGGTCAACAATTTCCACGGCCACCACATCATACCCCTCTTTGCCCAATTTTTCAGTAATTTCAACCCCGACCTGACCCACTCCGATAACCAGCACCCTTGGTCCTTTTACCTTGTTTTCTCCCCGAAAATAATCGATGCACGTCATGACATGCTGAGTTTCAAGGCCTTTGATCTTGGGGATATGTTGAACCGCTCCGGTCGCCCACACCAAAAGATCGGGCTGAATTTCTTTTATAAGGGCTGCATCCACCGCCCGGTTCATAAGGATAGAAGTTCCGATGGACCTCACGGAGTGTTTCATGGAGTCAAACCCGTCTTTCATTTTTTCTTTTCCCGGGGCCTGCCACGCCAGGGCGAATTGACCTCCCAAATGAGCCGTTTTTTCAGCCAATGTAATCCGGTGACCCCGCCGGCTCATGTAGAGGGCCGCACTCATTCCGGCAGGTCCTGCTCCGGCAATTAAAACTTTCATGGGGTTGGATGTGGGCGTTAACTCCGGAAGGCCGATTTGCGGGTTTAGATTGCAGCCCAAAGGTTCTCCGCTTTTCATTCGATGAAGACATCCCTGGAGGCAATAGCCGCAATATATAACCTCCTCATCCAGACCTTTTTCCCATTTTTCTACCAAACCGGGATCTGCAATAAGGGGCCGACCCAAAGCTACAAGGTCGCAAAGGTCCTGGTCCAGAAACTGGATTAATCTTTCTTTTCTGCCCATTCTGCCGGCCACAATCACGGGAAGTTCGGTATGCTTGCGCACCCAGGCCAGGGCATCTATCTGAGGCTTATCCGGAAGGCTGGTATGGTGAAAATACCACGGGGGACTGAAGCAGGCATTTCCCATACCCACGTGTATGGCGGTGATTCCGCTCTCTTGTGACAATTTGAGCAACGGTAGAAGATCTTCCTGGCTGATGCCGAACTCCGGCGACATCTCATTCCCCGAGATCCGCAGGATACAGGGAATTTCAGAGGCGCCTTGTTTTACTGCGGAAAGTGCTTCCGTTGCAAACAGCGACCGGTCCCGGCCATAGCGATCTTCCCGTTTGTTAAGCTTTCCGTTCAGAAATTGGGAGATGAGAAATCCGTGCCCCCCCTGAATTTCTATAAGGTCGAATCCTGCCTGCTTTGCCTTTTGTGCAGCGGATTTGTAGCCGTCAAGAATCGCCTGGATTTCCTGCTCGGTAAGAGCTTCGGAAACGCTGCCCTGTCTGGCAACACAGGTCATTACCGAAGGCGCCTTGGGTGCGTGGCCGATTAACTTGGGATTGGCTGCCGCACCTCCATGGTTCAAATGAAGACAGGCCAATCGAGTTTCCTTATGTATCACATTGACAATTTTTTGAAGTTCTCCAGCGCTGTTGGGAAGATGGATGCAAGGCTGCTTGGGATGTTCCCTGCCGTCAGCAGTGACCGATACGGGCTCGGTAATAACCACCCCCGGACCGTTTTTCGCAATCTGTTGATAAAAAGTTAACTGGTGATCGGTCACCGTGCCGTCGGGATTGCCGCGCCCAATTTTGACCGGGGGAAAAACAAATTTATTGATAAGCTCCAGATTACCTAACCTGAACGCCTGGAACATTCTCTTCATGATGAACCTCCTATTTCATAATCTGATACTTGTTTGACAGCATAGGAATCTCTTTTTTTGGACATGGATGAACACGGATTATCAGGATTTTTAAATTGCCAAATAACAATATTATCTGTGTATATCTGAGAAAATCTGCGTCCTATTTAAATTGCCTTAATTTCTGCAGGGCCTGTTCCGCCGCAATTGTAATGGGTTCAAGGCTCGGTTCAGAAGAACAGTCTGGATTTCCCGCACACATCAATGTGGTTAATTCCGGAATCGTTTTTTCACCCAGGATCAGGGCATTGATCGTATCAATCTCCTTAACCGGCGCATCACTGTCGCTGATAATCTGTCCGCCGATCAGCTTTTGAGTATTTTTGTCAAAAACAAGCTTGAGCGTCCAGGGTTTGGCGCCGGGGATCATACCGTGTTTGCTTCTGGAATTTACGACAACGCTTACCGTTTCAAACCCCGCTTTTTGTGCCTGCTTATCGGTTAAGCCCGTGGCGGCGATATATTTGTCAAAGATTCTAACCGCGGAATTGTTTAATATTCCCGGAAATTCAATGTCATATCCCGCCAATCTTTTGGCTGCAAGACGTCCTTGAATAACTGAAGGGCCACGCAGTAGTGATGCTGCCGGTTTTTTTGTCACAAAATGAATTTTCTCAACGCAATCCCCTCCTGCAAGGATATCCGGATTTGATGTTTCCAGATATTTGTTCACCCTGATTCCGAATGTTCCGAGATCAAGATTCATATCTTTTGCCAGTTCCAGATTCGGCCGGGCGCCTACTGAGACCATGACCATATCCGCATCGATTTTTTCTCCGGTCTCAAGTTCTATGCCTGAAACTCGACCGTTTTGACCCAGAATCCGTGCGGCCCTGGAATCCATCTTCATATGGACGCCCTTTTCTACCATGCACTCCTGTACCGTAACGGCCATGTCCGCATCAAGCATAAGGGCCAGAGGGGGACCTAACGTCTTATACTTAACAATGGTTATATTGTAGTAATCCGGCTTGTTTTCCGAAAGCAATGCCGCCAGTTCAAGGTTAATAAATCCGGTTCCGATAAAAACAAGGTTTTTGGCCTTTTTTTCTTTCAAAAATGTTTTTATTCTTTCTGCATCCGGTGCGCTCCGTAACGTGAATACTCCCTCAAGATCAACGCCTTCAAATTCGGGTATCACCGGGTTTGCCCCGGTTCCCAGAATGATCCTGTCATAATCCAAAGAAGCGCCGTCCGATAATTGGACGATCTTTTTCTCCGTATCCACGTGGGTTACTTCTGCAATAATGTTCGAAATGCCTGCATTTTTAAACATGGCATCCGGATTTGTGATGGAATCAACCGTGGCCAGACCGGCCACAACATGGGGCAAAGATCATCTGACGATAAAGCGTTCTTCTTTTCTAATAATAGTTACATCCACATCCGGCATAAGCTTCTTGGCCAGCATTGCCGCAGGACCGCCCACACCGCCACAACCGATAACAATCAGTTTTTCACCTTTTTTCATGAATCTTCTCCTTTATTTTTACATTGAAGACCTGGGCCGTTGGGCCTCCGGCTCGTAGAGCCTGCGCCTCGGAGAGCCAGGTCAGAGATTTTCATATTAAAAGCCCATGGCAAAAAGCACCCCCCCAACCAAAAGTCCGAAAACAAGATTGAAAATCTTGATCAGTACGGAATCTTTAAGACTGTATGAAAGTAGGGGCAGCATACCGTGTCCGTCCTGTACAAATGATGTTGTGAGCAGCACGGAAAACGGAATCAGCCCTTGCGCATACATCATCACAAATATGAGATGGGGTCCGGATTCCGGAATGACGCCCATTAGCGCCCCGATCACCAATACCCAGAGCATATGGTTATGGATAACGGTGTCCAGGTTCCAGAAGGCCATGCCCCAATGAACAAAAACCAGGGCTCCAAACGTCCACAAGAAGATGCGAGAAAGGTGTTTTTTTGTGATGTGGCCCCAGATATGGTGTTCGAGATAGTGCTCAGGGCAAATCATAATTATGAACAATGTGCATAGGGAAAGAGATATAAAGGTAATGCGTTTCCAGTTCCATGTGGGTGAGCCGAGAGTTCCTGTTGCGAACAAGATCAAAAATGAGGTGATAAGAACAAGCAGCAGGAATCTGTTAAAGGAAAGTGATTGAAAGTTTTCGATAAAATTGGCGGGTTTAAAGATGTCGTGAATTTTTTCCCGAACGGCCTTGCCGGGCAGGCATTCTTCACAATACACATCAATGCATGATTCGCAAGTGTTAATCCCAAAAATAAGGATGATCTTGTCACTTAACCAGGCAAAAATAATTCCCAACACAAATAACAGACCGAAAAGAGCCAGAGCCGTACCCGGAAATTGTGCAAGCATTACAAATGCCTCGTCCCCGGATGTGGCGATCATTCCACCCACAATGGCGCCGAAAGAGATCATGCCGTGGACATAAAGGCTGACGTTCATAAACGCGCCCAGACAACCAGGGGTGGAACCCAGAAAAGACGCCAGGGTATATTGTCTCCAGAGGCCTCCTTTGATAATGTCTGACATACGTCTCATACTGGCCATATCAATAAAATCGACCAGAAGCATCATCACAAACACAAAAAAGCTGATCATTAAAGCGTGTTTAAAAATAGAAATAAATTCCATGGGGTTATGCGTATCACCACTGATAGTTTTATTTTTACATTAAAAACCTGGTCCATTGGGCCTCCGGCTCGGAGAGCCAGGTCAGAGTTCTCCGGCTCTGCCTTGGAGTTTGGTGTCTTAAATCACAAATCCCAAGCACCAAATTACAAATAAACCCGCCTGCCATTGCAAGGCACGAGTGGGCAGGTCTCAAATTACAAATTCCAAACCGGTTCAAAGCGATTGTTTTTTGGGATTTGTTATTTGGAATTTCAATACGTCAATGAACTTTCAGTAAAGCAAATCCCCTCTGGGGATAACCAAAGCCTGGTCCTTTGGTCCAGGATTTTTATTCTCGGGTCATGGCCGTTGTGCACTTGGGACATTTTTGCTCATAACAGGGACTTCCCGGTTGATGGGTTGCTCGTTCACCGCAGTTGGGGCAGACGCAGAATCCACCCGGGCCTGCTCCCAAACCACCTCTCCGGTTGCGACCCCCACCGCCTTGAGCACGGCCTGAACCTCGCCCCTGTCCTTTTCCTGTTCCAGGTCCCCGGTCTTTGAAGCCCGTTCGATCTCCTCTTGCCATTTTAGTCACCTCTTTTTTTTGACTGTTTCATCATATAGTCGTTAACCGCATCCTGAAGGGCTTCGGCAGATAAAAAGGCACAATGTTTGTCTTCTTCAGGAAAACGTTCTATTTTTTTAAGAATAGATTCTCCGGTAATATCCAAAAGCTCATCGGGGTTCTTGCCAAGGGCCAGCTCTGCTGCAAATGAGCCGCACACCGCACTGGATCCGCAACCATCGGTTTGAAATAATGCTTTTTTCACTTTCTCATTTTCAAATTTCAAAAAAATCCGAATGGTGTCACCGCATGATCCTGTGATTCGTCCGTAACCATCGGGATTATCCATGGCGCCCATGTACAACGGCTTAAGCCACCTTTGAAACGCAACATCCCCATAGTCTGCTCTTGTCTGCTCAAAAATCTTGTTTTGTAAGTCTTTAACGAAATTATCAAAATTTTCACTCATGGGCATTTCCTTAATTTTTTTTCACCAGATCTTTGATTCTGGCCTGAAGACCTTACACCTGACCCGGCAAGGCGTTTGCCTGATCCTTGAGTTGTTTTAATTTAAATTGACAATTTCTTATCATGGACGGAACCATTTTGTCACAGGATTTCGTGTTTCATCACTGCGACTGCCTATACCGTTGGTTATCCACGCCTGCATACACCTCCATCGGAGCAGGGAGGAGTATCACATCGTTCTTTACGACCGCAACAGGTCCTGCCCTGAGAATGTTTCGATATTCCGCCTAAAAAAGAAGCAACAGACAATATCCTTTCCATCTCAGTACTTCCGCAGTTTTTGCATGTGATATTTTCTTTCTGACCCACACCGATCAGATATTCAGCTTCGTTCCCGCATTTCTTGCATCGATATTCATAAATTGGCATTTTTCGTCAATTCCCCAAAACTTACCATTAGTGGACCCGATCTCTATCCAGAAGCATATTCCGTGCTCGGGAATCATGCCCTCTCCGCCGGCCGTATTTTCAACCACTACAGTAATTTTATGTCTCGGAAATTCTACAATTGGTTGAAATTAAAGACCTTTTAATAGCTCCTGGTTTATGGCACTTCCATGGAATGCTGGAATAGTGGAACGTTGGGTTGAAGGATCAATATCATTCTAATTCCTACAGTAACCCAATATTCCAGTATTCCATTGTTCCATTATTCCAATTGTGAGCGAAGCGAACTAACTTGTACCTTTTGCCTCATTTGCAATTCTTTCCCGAAACAAGCTTCTGCGTATTCCTGTTTAACACATAAACGAAAACTCATATTCATGTCACGTGCAAAATTTATCTACTGGTTCATAACTCAAGACATTCTACCAGATTTTTCCATATAGTTTTGACCGCCTTACACCCTTCAGAACTGCCGTTAAATTCCACAATGGTTTTCCCCTGAACCATCGCCTGCGTGAAGGCAGGATCAAAAGGAACTCGCCCTGTCACCGTTATGTTTTTTTGTTTTGCAAAGGCCTCAATGGCGTTTCCCTCATCAGGGTTAAGGTCAAACTTATTGATACACACCAAGGCAGGAATTTTGAAAAAGGCGGCCAGTTCGGCCACACGTTCCATATCATGACGGCCCGAAACCGTGGGCTCGGCAACAATAAGCACAGCCGTAGCTCCTCCCATGGATGCGATGACCGGACAACCGATCCCGGGAGGGCCATCCGTAAGGAGTAAATCCATATGTCTTTCCTGGGCGAGCTTTTTACCTTCCTGGCGAATGAGGACCACCAGTTTGCCGGAATTTTCTTCCGCAATACCTAACCGGGCATGGGCCATGGGACCGAAACGGGTCTCGGAAAGATACCACTCCCCACAGGTATTCAGGGGAAAGTCGATGGCTTGCTCAGGACAGAAATAATAGCAGACCCCACAGCCTTCACATGCAATGGAATCCACCACAAAATCGTCGCTAATGGCATCCCACCGGCATAAATCCTGGCACAGGCCGCACTGACTGCATTTATCCTGATTAATGACGGCCGTATGCCCGGATTCGAAATTATGGCGTTCCTTGATTTCCGGATCCATGATCAAATGAAGATCCGCCGCATCGACATCCGCATCACAAAGAACTTTGTTTTCGGCCAGTGAGGCAAATGCCGCAATAATACTGGTTTTGCCGGTTCCGCCTTTGCCGCTTATGATGACAATCTCTTTCATGAAAAAGGCTCCCTTTTATCCTGCGATTTTCTTAATATTATGATATAATTGCACAAATTTTTCTTTCCATTCAGGCATCACCTCTACCACCATACCTCCCCTGGCGCAGGTTTCTGCAATCCGTCGATCAAAGGGAATTTCCATTAAAATGGGAATGTCCTCTTTTTTTGCATATTGGGTGACCTGATCATTGCCCATGTCTGACCGGTTGATGATCAGACCGCATGGAATCCCTAGGATATTGACCGCCCCCACAGCCAATTTCAGATCATGCAAACCGAACGGCGTGGGTTCTGTGACCAGCAAAACAAAATCCGCGCCCTTCATAGCGGCGATCACAGGACATGAGGTCCCGGGGGGGGCATCGATAATGGTCAAAATATCAGGCCGGGTGCATTCGCGCACTTTTTTGATCAGAGGAGGTGACATGGCCTCGCCAACCCTCAATTTCCCATGGACAAATTCAAGCCCGTTTCTATATCCCTTCTCGATTATGCCTAATTCCCGGCCTGTCTCGGTGATGGCCTTATCCGGGCAAACCGCCATGCATCCGCCACAACTATGACAGAGTTCAGGAAACGGCAGGACCGTTTCACCAATCACGACAATGGCCTTGAACTGGCATATTTCTCCGCATTTCCCGCAAAGGCTGCATTTTTCCATATCGACCTCGGGAACCGGGGTTGTGATGCTCTTAACCTCTGTAATCGTAGGCCGAATAAAAAGATGGGCATTGGGTTCTTCGACATCACAATCCAGAAGCTGAACCTCTGATTCAAGAGAAACGGCCAGATTGGTGGCTACAGTCGTCTTACCTGTTCCTCCCTTTCCGCTGGCTATGCTGATAATCATTATTTACTCCTTTTATGATTCCGGAACAGATTCCGTTCGGGTTTCTGTTATTTTCACAATTTCATCAACGATCTTATTGAACTCCCGTGTTATTGGGAGTTCCGGGTTATCCAGAAGGCTCATATCTCCCGCATCACCTCTCTGTACAATCTCCGGTTCCATGGGCAACGTTCCTAAAAGCCTCAAGTTTTCTTTTTTTGCGGTGAGCATTCCGCCCTGCGTTTTGAAAATATCTATCATTTTTCCGCAATACGGGCACTTCAGGCCGCTCATGTTCTCTACCAGACCCAAAATCTCCATTTTTACCTGACGGCAGAAATTGATGGATTTTCTGACATCCGCCAGCGAGATTTCCTGAGGGGTGGTAACAATCAAGGCTTTTGCATCCGAAATGGTCTGGGCTACGGTCAAGGGTTCATCACCCGTACCCGGTGGAGAGTCAATAATCATGTAATCAAGATCCATCCACTCAATATCGGCAATAAATTGTCTGATAACACCGCCTTTCAGAGGCCCCCTCCATATGGTGGCTGCATCTTTGTCTCCCAGAAGGACTTCAATTGAGATGACATGCATATTGGGAAGGTATTTGACCGGCTGGGCTTTTCCCTTCACATGACCCGGCCCGACAGTTCCTTTCAACCCCAGCATGCGCGGTATGCTGGGCCCATGAAGATCCACATCCATAAGACCTACGGCAAACCCTTTTTTGGAAAGTGCAACGGCCAGGTAAGCTGACACACTACTTTTACCCACACCGCCTTTTCCGCTCATAACCAGGATTTTATTTTTAATATGGTGCAACCGTTCTTTAATTTCCTTTTTTTGCACTTCCATTTGATCTTTCCGCATTTCAGGGTCATCGGTATGCTTTTTCTTTGGCATTGTTAGTTATTACCTCCTGTTATTCGTTAGACAGTGCCTGAAGGAAAACTGTCTTCTCCGCCAATATCTATCTGCCTCAGACTCAGATTTTAATCCGCCATAGAAGTTTGGCGTTGGCGGGTTAATCCTCGAAATTCAACGCCTCGGCATCATTATACCTTTATGATATAATAAGTTTATAACAGCAACCTGTTTATGCCATTTTATGCCATGGGCATGAAAAATGGAATGATTGACAGTCCTATTTTTTCTCCAGATCTTTGATCCTGTCTTGAAGGGTTTGTATTTGGCCCAGCAAATTGTTTGCCTGATCTTTGAGTTGTTTCAATTCTTCTTTTCCGGACAACGAAACGGTTTTAGAGGATGCCGGTGGAATGGGTCCGGAAGTAGCCATTCCAAACGCCATACAGCGGCCCATGCCTTTGCCCATACCCCGGCCCATACCCGTGCCTCGGCCTATTCCGGGCATACGGCTCATTCCCGAGGTTCCTCCACCCATACCATAGTGATTATCCACATTGGGCGATCCCTGGGCTTTAATATTGCCTTTCCTATATTTTTCTAACGCCTCTCTGACACTCCCGGTTTGACCCATAAACATTTCAATCCCGGCAGCGGAAAGGGTATTCACCGCATTGGGGCCGACATTTCCGGTTATAACCGCTTCGGCTCCTTTGGAGACCACAAACTGTGACGACTGAATACCCGCTCCTCCTCGCAGAGCTAAAGCTTCATTATCAAATGCCTCAAAGCTCAGGTCATCTGTGTTCGCGATGATAAAATAAGAACACCGGCCAAAGCGGGGATCAATTTGTGAATCTAAATTTGTGCCACTGGAACTTACTGCGACTTTCATATGTTTTCCTCCTTTAAGGATATCCTAAAATACTCGTAAACAAAATGAGAAAATTTTTTATGTGTTTGATTTATTACGCATTTTAACAGATTCAGATGCATTTTCATAATGCTTCTAAAAATGAAATATAAATTTTGTATACTCTTGTTACCTTCTGTTTTTCCTTTCCGGGTTATTTCAGCAGGTTTTTCAGGGCGTCAGAGATGGCGGATTCAGAGTGAAGCCCCACAAAGCGCTGTATCTCTTTACTGTTTTTAAAGATAACCATGGTGGGGACACATTGTATTCCTAATTTCATTGCTACATTCTGGTGTTCATGAATATTCATAGAAGCAACCAATACTTTTCCTTTGAACTGATGCGCAAGCTTACTGATAATCGACTTTTGAAAGCGGCATGGTGCACACCACGGTGCACTGAAATCCACAAGGGTAACTCCGCGTTCAATCGCTTTTTTAAACTCCTCCCCGGATGGGATGTTTCTTACCCCCATTGTATTTCCTCGGTTTGTGCATTCATAATTATATGCAGACCTCTTATTATCAATAATCATGCCATGTGTTACCGCACTGTCTATATATAGATGACGGCATTGCGGTGATATGGCATAACCTTCTGTAATAATAATTAAACTTTGGGGATCATGAAAAAATTAAGTCATGCGGGGGAAACAATTCCAAGCCGGTTGATAAATAGAAATGGCGTTACTTATAATGAAAATTAACGTTTTTATAACGTTAACGTAACACTTAACTGTCTTAGCATCTTCCGGATCAACGCTTAGAAAATGAGGCCCTTAACGGGCATCCAAATTTGAGTTTTTAAGGCTCAGCTAAAAACATTACCAGTAACAAATGACTAAAAACTTAATATCGGCAGGAGGCCGTTCAGGTATAGTAAGAAAAATGCACAAATCAAAATCGCCATAAGTGCTCCCCATCCTTCTTTGATTTTGTACCCGATTGCGATCATCGCCAATACGGAAAACAGAACAAGAACCATTCGTGAAATAAACTCAAAAGAAAAAGCAGGTTCTGCTCCCATTCCCCAAAAGCCCATATATTCCAAAAACATAATTTATCCCGATTTTTTTTTTTTACTGTTCAAAAATAATATACTCTATCTTTAATCAAAGATGTTTAGCCCGGCTTGCTGAAAAATCGGGCGCAGGTAATAGAGGCTTTCCCGGCCGGCCGATTCCGGGGTATCCACATATGGATAGAGCTCCAGGCTGATGTCGCCCTGATAATTCAACCGATTCATGGTGTTAAAAATATCCAGAAACTGAATAACACCATGGCCGGTAATCAGGTGACGGTGAACCCGGGTGGCGGCAATGTCCTCTAAATGAACGTGCCCTACCCATTCAAAGAGTTCCTCGAAGGCTGCTGCCGGATCTTCACCTGCGCAAAAAAAGTGGCCGATATCGAAATTCAATCCCACGGCGGGTGATGTTACGTCACTGATAAAGGATTTAAACTCCGCGGTATTTTCTATAAACAGATCCGGTTCCGGTTCCACCAGGATTTTTACTCCCAGTTGTTCCGCCAGAGGAAGGACCTGTTCCATGCCCTGATAAAACAAAGACATGGCTTCCTTGCGTGACATAGTGTTCAACGGGCCTCCGGGGGGAACGGAAATGTTTTTACATCCCAGTACGTCCGCTACCTTCAAACAGTCGTTGGTATGCCGGATGCGGATGTCACGTCTTTGTTTTTCGGGTTCGATCCAGGACGGAAGATACGTGTTTCCTACAGCAAAAAGGGTAAAACTGTTTATGTTGGTGACCTTCAGGTCATATTTTCTGAGTGTTTCTTTAACCCGGGCCAAATCCGCCGCTGTAAAGTCAGGAGGATAAAGATGGGGTCTGTCCCCCATGATTTCAACGCCTCGAAAGCCCAGCTCCGAGATTTTCTCCAAGGATTCAAAAAGTGAAAACTTAACAAAAGCGTTGGTGCTGTAACCGAAAATCATGATTTCTTCCCATTTTGTTTCCATGTATTCAGAGCATCACATTCTTTTTCCAATTCCCTGAGGCGATGAACCTGATCCTGAAAATTCAGCGGTGGATTTTCCCCCAGCGGTTTTTTAAAATAAAACCCCAGTTCCGGAATCAGTCCGGAGCGCCCTGTCAATTTCAAAACTGCCATCCAGCGTGAAAGATCCAGAATCAACGGGGAGGCCAGGATGGAATCCCGGCCCTGAAGGTTCAAACGGATGCTCATGGGCAGGCCGAACATACCCTGAAAATCGATGACGTCCCAGGCTTCTTTGGCGTCACCTCTGGGCGGGTAGTAATCGATATGAACTTTGTGACAAGACTCTCCGTATTTTTCTCCTACAGGATATCCCAGAATATCGTCCAGCAGTTGGGTTTTATTGGCCACTTTGCCTGCCGCCCGCTCAGGATTCATAAGGTTTTTGCCATCGGCGTTTCCCAGGATATTCAGGCTGTACCATCCATCCACATGCAGACATCGGGCTTTAAGAGCCGAAGCCAGAACCACTTTAAAATAAGTCTGGCCGGTTTTGCCATCCCGGCCGCACATGGGGACGTGGTGTTTAACGGCTTGTTGAATGATAACTGGAAATTCCAGATGGTTGGGTGAGAAATTCACTACCGGGATTCCGGAAAGAATCGATGCCAGGACATAGGTTAGGTCCGGGAAGCTTGCCGGATCAACTTCGGAATAGACTTGGGACAGACTGTTAAAATTTTCAAGATCTAATTGAATGTTGGCCGGCAGGAGGTTGATTAAAACCGGCAGAACATTGGAATATTGTTTTATGATGTCATAGATGTTCCGCATCAGGTGACCGACCTGTGCTTCGATATCCAAAACCAGGGGCGGGGGCTGGAATATAGGGATTTCATCAAGAGCTGGCTGATAGGGTTTCCAAATATTTTCAGGTACCACCCCGTGAGTTTTGACACAATCGCTAAGTTTTGCCGGTTGCGTATCCCATCCTGCCATGTGTACGTCGTTGGGCGGTCCCAGGCAGGGAAAACTGTTGCGGGTGGTTAAGCTGGGCAGGAGGGTATCCGGGTCTTTTCGTAATGTCGCTACAGCCAGTGCAAGGGTGGAAGCTACTGCTCCTTTGGCGCCCGCTACCATTAAGAGCACTGATTGAGATTTAAAATGACCAGAATTTGTCATAAGCAATGGCCTTGCTGTTACCTTTTGAAGATCCCATGCTTATTTTATCACAATGCTATTTTTAACACATCCATCATTTTGTCAACAAAATGAAAATCAATTTCTTTTTTGACCTTTTCGGGTATGTCTTCGAGATCTTTCTCATTTTGCTTTGGCAGAACCAGGGTTTTAATGCCTGAGCGATGGGCAGCCAAAACTTTTTCCTTTATTCCTCCGACCGGCAGTACTTGGCCTCTCAGGGTTATTTCACCGGTCATGGCAAGATTTTTTCGGATGGTTTTTTTGGTTAGCAGCGAAACCAGGGCGGTGAGCATGGTGACACCGGCGGAAGGGCCATCCTTGGGTATGGCGCCTGCGGGGATGTGCAGATGAATATCGCTGTTTTCAAAAAAATCTTCATCAATCTTCAGGGATGTCGCATTGCTTCGAATAAAGCTTAACGCTGCGGTTGCGGATTCCTTCATCACATCCCCGAGCTGGCCGGTTAAGGTAAGCACTTTTTTTCCTTTCATGGATGTGGCTTCAATAAAAAGAAGCTCTCCTCCGGCAGGTGTCCAGGCCAGTCCCAGAGCCACACCGGGTGATGAAATCCTTGATTTCACGTCGGAGATCAGGCGAATCGGTCCCAGATACTTGGAAATATCATCCACCCCGATTTTAGAGGACACGGCCTCGCCTTCTGCGATATTTGCCGCCACCCCCCGGCAAACCGATGCGATTTCCCGCTCAAGATTTCTTAATCCCGCTTCCCGGGTATAGCCGGTGATGATCTGCTTTAACGCCCCTTTTGTAAAGGATATCTGGTTAGCCTTCAGGCCATGAGCGTCCCGCTGGCGGGGGATGAGGTATTTTGTTGCAATTTTAATCTTTTCGTCAAGGGTATAGCCCAGAAGCGTCAGTACTTCCATCCGGTCCCTTAACGCCGGTGGTATGGTGTCAAGAATATTCGCCGTGGTGATGAACATCACTTTGGACAGGTCAAAGGGCACATCCAGATAGTGATCCGAAAAAGAAAAGTTCTGCTCGGGGTCAAGGACCTCCAGCAGGGCCGATGACGGATCTCCGCGAAAATCACTTCCCACTTTGTCTATTTCATCGAGCATAAATACAGGATTGTTTGATCCGGACCGACGGATTCCCTGGATAATACGGCCGGGAAGGGCGCCCACATAGGTGCGACGATGTCCCCTGATTTCCGCCTCATCCCTGACGCCTCCCAGGGAAATACGGACAAATTTTCGTCCTAACGCCCGGGCGATGGAGTTGCCCAGCGATGTCTTGCCGGTGCCGGGAGGTCCCGCAAAACAAAGGATAGGACCTTTGGATTCGGGCTTGAGCTTGCGCACGGCAAGGTATTCGATGACCCGCTTTTTGGGTTTTTTTAGTCCGTAATGATCGTCATCCAGAACCTTTTTTGCCATTTTTATATCCAGGTTGTCTTCTGTGCTTTCATGCCAGGGGAGGGTAGTCAACCAGTCCAGATAGGTTGATGCCACGGTGTATTCCGCAGAAGACGGGTGCATTCGGGAAAGGCGGTCCAGCTCCCGCTCCGCCTCTTTGCGGGCTTCTTCGGGAAGATTTTTTTCCTCGATTTTAGCTTTGTAATCTTCAAGTTCAACCGAGGCCTCATCTTTTTCGCCCAGTTCTTCCTTGATTTTTTTGAGTTGCTCCCGCAGATAATATTCTCTTTGCCGTTTATCCATATCTCCCTTGACCTTGGATTGTATCTTGTTCCCGAGCTCCAAAATTTCCAGTTGATAGTTAATCAGCCGGGTCACTTGTTTTAACCGTTTTTTGACATCAAAAATTTCCAGCACCGACTGTTTTTCCTCAAGGCTGGAGTTGATGGTAGAAGCAACCATATCGGCCAATATGCCGGGATTCTGTAAGGATTTTGCCATGGAGACAATTTCAGGGGGCAGTCCCGGAGAAAGCTCGGCAATGCGGGCGAACTGGCTTATCATGTTAGACATCAGTGCCTCTGTTTCCTTATCCTTTTTATCGTCATCCATAATATACTCTACCTGGGCCCGGGGGTAGGGTTTGCCTTTGATAAACTCTTTTACCCGGAACCGCTCCATGCCCTGGGTAAGCAATTGCAATTTGTTGTCTTCGGTTTTGGCCATTTTAAGGATCAAAGCGCTTGTTCCTGCTTCATGCAGATCCTCTTTCGTATACTTGCCTTCCTGAATGGGTTTTTTTGCCACAACAAGACCTATGATCCGATTCTGGGCCATGGCTTCGTCTACAAGTTGGATGGATCGTTCCTGTATAACAAGAAGGGGCAAAACCATTTTGGGGAAAAGAACTGCATCAATCATAGGGAGAATAGGAAGAATTTCAGGCAATTTATCCATCTTGATTTCACTGGATGACTGAGGCTGTGTCATGGCGACCTCCGATTTACTTTTTTTTGAAGGAAAACAGGATAAACGAAATAACGACTATCCTTCTGTAATAGGTATCTTGCGTGTTTTATCAAGCGAAGATTTGGCCAGTCGGATCTGGAGAAAACCGTTTGAATATGACGCTGAAACCACTTCGGGATCAATGGGTGCGGGAAGGTATAAGGTGCGTTCAAACCTGCCGTACTGGATTTCAGCCAGTCTGTATTTTGCGTTTTCTCCGCGAGGAAATTCAGCACGGGTCCCATAAATCCGAACTGCCTTTTTGCTGATTTCCAATTCCAGGTCCTCTTTCTTGACTCCGGCGATTTCAGCCAGAATAAGAATCTGGTCAGGAGTTTCATAAATATCCATTTGAGGCTTCCATTTCCGTGCGGATAATATGAACATGGGGCGTATGGGCCGAAACATATCATCAATGGTTTTTTCGAACTCGGGATTGAGCTGATCAAAATCGCTAATGAATCGTATTTTGATATAGTCCATTTTTTAGCTCCTGTGTGTTAATGCTGAGATCTTTTTTGCTTTGGCCGGCTCAAATAAGTTCATTATAATCAAACAAAAACAGTAACCCTGTCAAGGGAAAAGAATGTTGCTTATCCATGCCCGTCCAATTTGCTTGTTATACAGGAATCGGCTGTGAGTTGACACGGAAATATCGGGGAGACCGGTTTCCTGACAGAAGCTAATTTACGACCAAAACTGAAATATTTTTTGCCAGGCTGAACACTTTCTGTGAAACGCTCCCAAGGATAAAATCCTTAATTCCGGACACCCCTCTCCTTCCCATGACAATGACATTATATCCGGACTCGGCTTCTTTAATGATATCCCTGGCGATTCCGCTTTTTTTAAGCTCTGACTTTACAGTGATATTTTTTTCATCAAATCCTGCATCCATAAGTATATTTCTGGCTTTCCGTACCGCATGGTTCACCAGTTCCTTTTTTTTCTCTTCGAGCAAACAGAAGGAGCTCTGTTGGGATTTAAAATAAGGGGTTAGCTCCGGACTGTTCATTTCACACAAGGTCGCGGTGTCTGGAATAACATTGAATAACGTAATCTTGTTATCCGCTGTAAATGAATTAGCTATAAATTCAACCGCTCGCACGGCATTTTCAGAATCATCGATGGCCACTAGTATTTTTTTATTCATGGATCGGTTCCTCCTTTAAGTGGGTTAAGCCCATATCCTTAACTTCTAATCAGTGCCTGAAGGAAAATCCTGCTTTTCGTTCGGGCACTGTTTAATATGAAAAGACTTCTGTCTTTTACCTCAATAAAGTGGTCAGGATCAAGAGGTTTTGTGATTTTTTAGATTCTGATTACCGCCGGATTAAAATATAAAGTGTTCAGAAATTATTCTCTCACCTGCCGCGTCAGGAGACTGGAGGCTAAAGTGATGTCTTAAATCGAGGGTCCGGGCAGTTTAACGTCTTACCCAGGACTAAATATGGCAGCCACCGGTACAGTGGGCTACTCTTGGCATCATAAAACGCTTCATATATTTCACCTCCTTTTACGGTATCATTGTGACACTTACAGTTATTTGGGAGTGCTTTTTGTCTTTCGATAGAAAGACGGTGACAGGGAGTAATACGGGTCAGCGTATCCCGTCGATAACAGAACATCCGCAGCCGATTTGTGTGCCTGTTTATGTCGGCAATTCAAACAACTCCAGCATTCCCAGTAATGTTTACTTGCATGATCCAGACAGCTCCTGTAATAAGGACAAAAGACATTTCTGTACCCTTTTTTGTGAACCGGGTTTTTATCTTTTCTCATGGTTGTCTCCTTGGCTTAATCTGGAAAATCTCAGGTTTTAGTCAGATACGGTTTTTCTTTTAAAATAGTAATACATTGTGGCAATGTCAATTGTTTTAAAAAAAAGAACCGGTTATATTGAACTAAAACGCTGGACAATCTAATTCGTAATTGAAAATGATTTTCTCGTTCAGGCACCATTAAGGATAGCCCGATATTTTTTGATAAAATTCAAAGGGTTATATGATAATTTTGCCTTGCGAAGACCTTGGTTGTCAAGGTCCTGTTCACGATTTACCCATTCAAATTTATTTCCCGAATGTTCAAGGAACATCTGATTGATCGCCTGGTAAACCCCTTTATAGTCCGGGTTTCCTTTTTCAAAATGAATCAAAAGTGTATCTTTTGTTAAGCTTTCGGCTATGGTATACGCAACCATTTTTTGATCGACGATGATTGCAGCGCCTGTGAGGACTTGTATGTTTTCCCATTTACTTAAAATTCTTGAAATGGTACGGTTTTCAGCGGCCAGCACCTCAGACGACTCACAGTCCCGCCAGATACACCAGTCTTCCTGCATTTGAATGGCCTTGTGGATCATGTCTGTCCCAAAAGGAACATATTCATAGTCATAGTTTTTCTTGAACTGATTCAGCAGGTTCTTTTTTTTGTGGAAACGCTTGCCTTTGAGTTCGATGAGGTCCGTCATAGAGTAAAGATAGTCCCAGTATCCTCTTGACTCCTCAATGGTAATGAGATGACCGGCTGTGTCTTTCCATAACTGAAGCAAGGTCTCAGGGATTCGGCTGAACGTGGTCTTGGTGGTAAAATATCTGTCGAAACACTTCCTCCAGTCAGCAGCCTGCCATAAGCCCACAGGCGCCCAGTACACTTCTTGCGGAACCGTCTGCTTTATCCAAACAAGCTTATCCGACCATGCCCAGGTAAGTTCGTATTCCTCGGCCCACCCCCACAAGTTTACAAAACTGTAGTCAGAAGTTTTTTGCGAACACATGGAGAAATATTCTGAGTACTCTTTTTGTTTATCCAGGGTTATGGGTTCAAAAATTAATGACATATTCCATCAAACCTCCGAATGGATCTGTTTAACAATCACTTAACCAAAATCTAAAGCAAACTTTATGCCAACATGAGCAAACTTTATGCCAACATGAGCAAACTTTACAGCAAACTTTATGCCAACATGTATTTTTCCGGTAGATTAATGTCTGGTTGACGGATATAAATCAATGCCGCTGGTATACGCTGAAACCAAATAGCCATGGCAATCTTAGCAAACAACAGTCTTGATTTATACTCCTGCCATGATAAAATCAGGTTTGAACCCAGCTTATTTCAACTCCTTAAAAATATTAAGCGAATCGTCAAGTTGTGAAAAATAGTAAGGAGATGCCCGTGGGAAAACATCTCGTGCTTGTCGGCGGCGGCCATGCCCATATGGTGACACTTGCGAAGTTACATAAATTCATTGAAAAAGGCCACCATACTACGGTGATTAGCCCATCGCCATACCATTATTATTCAGGTATGGGACCGGGAATGCTCGGTAAAATTTATACACCGGAGGACATCCGTTTTGCTACCCAGCATGTGGTGGAAAAACAGGGCGGCAATTTTGTTTCGGGAACGGCTGTTCGCGTGGATCCGAAGGAGAAAACCCTGTTCCTGGAATCCGGTGTATGTTTTCCCTACGATGTTCTTTCATTTAATGTCGGCAGTTATGTACCTGCACGCCTGGTGAAAGATGACGGCAAAAATATTTATTCTGTAAAGCCTATTCAAAAGCTTATCCATGCCCGGACACGAATCCTAGAACTCGCTTCACAAAAAAAAATAGCGATCAGCATCATCGGCGGCGGTCCTTCCGCTGCTGAAATCGCAGGAAACATCTGGGGTTTGACCCGGAATCTTGGAGAAAATATACCCGGGATCCGAATTTTTGCAGGAGAAAATTTCATGTCACGCTTTCCGGATAATGTCCGTAGAAAGGTTGCAGGATCGCTCACAAAACGCCATATTGAAATTCTGGAATGCGGGTATGTTAAAGAGATCAAAACTGGCCATATTACACTGGAATCGGGAAAAAATTATAAAACGGACATAATCTTTTTGGCGATTGGTGTTAAGCCGTCGCCCATATTTAAAGAATCCGGTCTGCCAACCGGCCCGGATGGAGGTCTGCTGGTCAATAAATACCTTCAGAGTACAGAGTTTCCGGAAATTTTTGGCGGCGGTGACTGTATTTATTTTAAAAATCGGCCGTTGGATAAAGTGGGGGTTTATGCGGTACGTGAAAATCCGGTACTTTATCACAATCTAATGGCGTTACTGGAAGAAACAGACCTTATGCCCTTTGATCCGGGCGGAGACTATCTGATTATTTTTAATATGGGAGACGGCACCGGAGTATTGCGAAAAAAATGGCTTGTGTTCGGAGGCAGACTTGCCTTTAAAATCAAGGATTATATTGATCGGAAATTTATGAAAAAGTTTCAATCTATTGAATAACAATTTTCAATCCATTACGGAAAGCATGTTCTCTCTATTTCGTTCTTGGGAAGCGCTCCTGAGAATCGGGTACAGGGATGTTCTCAGAAAAAAGTATGTCTGTTAATTCATTTTTATGAAGGATGTTTTCTTCCAATACGATTTCTCTGATGCTTTTTCCTTTTTCATTGGCCTTGGATGCGAGTAATGCCGCCTTGTCATACCCTATATGAGGAACCAGATATGTGACCATTGCCATGCTTTTTTCTATATTTTCCATGCACTTTTGCCTGTTGGCGGTAATGCCGCTGATGCATTTTTCAGCCAAAAGCTTAGCTCCGGAGGAAAGGAGATCTATGGATTGTAAAAGATTGTAGGCAATTACCGGCAACATGACGTTCAGTTCTAAATTGCCAGACTGTCCACCCACCATGATTGTTGTATCGTTTCCCATGACCTGGGCCGCCACCTGAATCACGGCTTCCGGGATAACCGGGTTGACCTTTCCGGGCATTATGGAAGATCCGGGCTGAAGTGCGGGAATAGTAATTTCGCCCAGCCCGCATCTGGGACCGGAAGCAAGCCACCGGATATCATTGCAAATTTTCACTAAACTTACGGCGATGGTTTTTAACGCCCCGCTGGTTTCAACCGCGGCATCCTGTGATGCCTGGGCCTGGAAATGGTTTTCCGACTTTTTAAAATCGAGTTGTGAATGTTCTGAAATCAACGCAATCACTCTTTTTGCAAAATCAGGATGGGTGTTTAAGCCGCTTCCAACGGCCGTTCCCCCCAGGGCAAGCTCTGAAAGACGGTTTTCAACAGCTTCAATCCTTTTGATTCCAAGCGCCACCTGTCTTGTATATCCCCCGAACTCATCACCGAGAAACATGGGCACTGCATCCTGGAGATGGGTCCTTCCGATTTTTTTGACATCCTGAAATTCCGCCGCCTTATACAAGAGACTCTCTCGAAGAGTGACAAGGGAGGGAATCAGATGATTTTTAATCAAAGTCAAGGCAGTGATATGAATCGTCGATGGGATGACATCATTGCTCGACTGACCCAGATTAACGTGATCATTGGGATGAACCGGGGATTTTCCTCCTTTTTTTCCTGTAATGATCTGATTTGCCCTTGAAGCAATCACCTCGTTCATATTCATGTTTGTGGAAGTGCCTGATCCTGTCTGGAAAATATCCACCACAAATTGGTCATCAAATTTTCCGTCAATCACTTCCTGTGCGGAAGTGACAATGGTCCCGGATATCTTTTTATCCAGCAGGTTCAGCTCAGTGTTTACTAAGGCGGCACATTTTTTTAAAAGCGCAAGGGAATAAATAAATGACAAGGGAAATGTAAGCCCGCTTATCGGGAAATTTTCAACCGCCCTTTGTGTGCTTGCGCCATAATAAGCACCTTCGGGGACATCTATGGTTCCTAACGAATCTCTTTCTTTTCTGTATTTCATCGGCCACCTGCTTTTTTGGGATTGTAAGGTTGCAACAGATACAATAAGTGTGCCAGACCATAGAATCAAGCTAATTTGATATATTTTGGCATGAGCATTGCATTTTAGATCTTAGATTGAGTAAAGATTTTTTTTAGAGGAAAAGAATTTGACGAATAATTTTTAACACGTTAAAAAGGAGGAGATCCATGTCTAAAAAACATTACAGAATTGAAACATCATGCCCTCAGTGCGGATGTAGCGCTGTTTCGCATCTGTCTCCCGAGGAAATCAAAGTAAAATTCGGTGATGTTCCAAACGTTGAGATGGAATGTCGTGAATGTATGCTCAAATATCATACCGACATGAAGAAAGCATGCCCGGAGTGGGATAGGGAATGTAAGATGACCCAATAAACAAAAATGAAGAATTCGTAAAAAGTCATTTTTTGACTTTTTACGAATTCATAAAAAAGGACAAAACAGATGGTATATGATTTTACTGCGGATGATGTGTTTGAAATGGCCGAACAACTCGAAAGGAATGGCGCTGACTTTTACAGAAAAGCTGCTGAAAATGTTTCCGATCGCAAGTCAAAAGAGCTTTTAATCGGACTTGCGGAAATGGAAGATGAGCACGAAAAAACATTTGTTTCTATAAGAACCGGTCTGACAGAGACCGAAAAAATTACAACCGTTTTTGACCCGGGAAATGAATCTGCCCTTTATCTTCGTGCACTTGCAGATACCCGTGTGTTCTTTGAAAAAAAAATTGATACTTCATCGATGAAAGAGATTCTCAAGGCCGCCATCGTAGCTGAAAAAGACTCAATCGTATTTTATCTGGGTTTAAAGGATTTTGTCCCGGATCAACTGGGGAAGAACAGACTGGATACGATTATCAAAGAGGAGATGGGGCATATTAGAATTCTGAGCAAAGAGCTTATTTCCCTTAACGAATAATTTTCATGCCTGTCTCATGATACAACTGTGTATCAACAATAAACATGAGACGATCTTCATCCCTATCCTGCCATTTTTTTAAAGGCTTTTCTATATTTGGCACGAAACTTGATCGAATTGAAAAGAGTGATTAATATTTTTATATAACCTTAATTTTTTTATGACAATTATCAGGGGTCGTTTTGTATACTGATACAGGAGGATACCATGTGGGATTATACCGAAAAAGTAAAAGATCATTTTTTAAATCCGAGAAATGTGGGTGTGATAGAAAACGCTGATGCTGTTGGTGAAGTAGGCTCACTGGCATGCGGTGATGCTTTAAAACTTACTTTAAAAATTGATGGCGATCAAAAAATCAGCGATGCAAAATTCCAAACCTTCGGTTGTGCCAGTGCCATTGCATCCTCTTCGGCTCTCACCGAAATGGTCAGGGGAATTACAATAGATGAAGCGGAAAAAATTACGAACAATGACATTGCTGAATATCTTGGAGGACTTCCAAAAGAAAAGATGCACTGCAGTGTTATGGGACGTGATGCTTTGGAAAAAGCAATAGCCAATTACCGGGGCGAACCGGAAAAACAGGTTGAGGGTGAAATTGTGTGTGAGTGCTTTGGGGTCACCGACCTTGAAATCCAAAGGGCGGTTAAGGAAAACAACCTGAAAACCATCGAGGATGTCACGGATTATATTAAAGCCGGCGGCGGGTGTGGGAACTGCCACGATAAAATTCAGGAGATTATTGAATCTGTTATCGGCACGACTGTTACGGAGAAGACCAGACCTTCGGGAATGACCAATATCCAGAAAATCAGGCTTATTGAAGAGACATTGGAACGTGAAATCAGACCGCAACTCAAAAAAGACGGCGGCGGTATTGAATTTATTGATTTTGCAGATAATACGGTTTTCGTAAAATTACATGGCACATGCTCGACATGCAGCGCATCTCAAGTGACGTTGAAACATTATGTGGAGACAAGGATAAAGGAACTGGTTTCCCCTGAACTGTCAGTAGAAGAGGTGAAATAATGAAGACCATATATGTGGATAACAACGCAACAACACGGGTCGCCCCGGAGGTTCTGGAAGTCATGCTTCCCTATTTAAATGAGTTTTACGGCAACCCGTCCAGCATGCATTCCTTCGGCGGGAACGTCGCCCATAAGATCAGGGAAGCGCGCGCAAAGGTTGCATCGCTGATCAGCGCATCACCCGATGAAATCATATTTACCAGCTGTGGAACCGAAAGTGACAGTACCGCTATTCATGCGGCGATCTCGTCTGTCCCCGATAAAAAACATATTATAACCTCACGGGTAGAGCATCCCGCCGTAAAGAATTTATTTGAGCATCTTTCAAAAAAAGGCTATCGTGTTACATTTGTTCCGGTTGACCGAAAGGGAATGCTTGACCTCGATTATCTTTACGACAGTCTTACCAATGATACTGCTATTGTCAGCATTATGTGGGCAAACAACGAAACCGGTATGATTTTTCCGGTCCAGGAAATATCACAGGTCATAAAGAAAAAAGGGATTGTTTTTCATACCGATGCGGTTCAAGCTGTAAGTAAGCTGCCCATCGATGTCAACAATTCAGAAATAGACATGCTGTCTATTTCAGGGCATAAGATTCATGCACCCAAAGGAATCGGTGCCCTCTATGTCCGTAAAGGGACCCGGTTTTCTCCCTTTCTTGTGGGCGGTCATCAGGAAGGCGGCCGGCGAGGCGGAACCGAAAATGTTGCTTATATTATCGGGATTGGAAAGGCGAGCGAACTGGCGGTAACCCACATGGGCGAGATGGCACCCCATGTCGAAAAATTACGGGACAAGCTTGAAAGTGAATTACTCAAGCGAATCCCCAATGCCATGATTAACGGAGACACGGAGAATCGACTGCCGAACACCACGAGTATCAGCTTTGAATATGTGGAAGGAGAATCGATTCTTTTAATGATGGATGAATTGGGCATCTGTGCTTCTTCAGGCTCCGCATGTACATCCGGTTCTCTTGAACCTTCTCATGTGTTGCGTGCCATGGGCGTCCCGTTTACGGCCGCACACGGCTCCATACGATTCAGCCTGGGTATCTACAATACGGAAGAAGAAGTTGATTTTATTATAGAAAAACTTCCGCCAATTATTGAAAACCTTCGAAATATGTCACCCTTTTGGAAAAAATGATCCGGGTAATGGAGAGGTTCCTGAGTTGACGATTTTTCATGAGGCTTTATCACATGGATAACAATATAAAAGAAAGGCGACACACCTGCAAAACAGATAAGGAATCCTTATCCCAATACAGGGGAAAGCTGCCGGGAATTGTAGAAAACATCATCGAAAATTGTGATGACAGTGACTGCTTCACACATGTGGATTATGAGCCGATTCCATCGGAAGGATATGTTGTTGATATCATAAATAAATTAAGAGAAATTCTTTTCCCGGGGTATTTTACCAGAGAAAAGATCGATCCTGTCAACCTGAAATACAACATCGGACAATCCATTTCCGTTCTGTTTGATATGCTTTGCGAGCAAATTACCCACAGCATGAGGCATGACTGCTTTAGATACGATTTGCCCTGCATAGACTGCGAAGAACAGGGACAAAAGATTGCGCTTGCCTTTCTGGAGTCTATTCCATCCATACGAAAAACATTGGCAACGGATGTTCGGGCAACATATGACGGAGACCCTGCCGCAAACAGCTATGACGAGATTATTTTCAGCTACCCCGGTATGTTCGCTGTAACCGTATATCGGGCGGCCCATATGCTTTTTGAATTTCAAGTGCCGCTTCTTCCTCGCATCATGACGGAACATGCCCACAGTTTAACCGGTATAGATATTCATCCGGGGGCTGAAATCGGGGAAAGTTTTGTGATTGATCATGGAACGGGGGTAGTGATCGGTGAAACCACGGTAATCGGTAAAAACGTACGTGTTTACCAGGGAGTCACTCTGGGTGCTCTTTCACTTCCTAAAGATGCCGGGAAGCGGTTGAGAGGAAAGAAACGCCATCCCACAATAGAAGATGATGTTATCATCTATTCAGGTGCTACGATTTTGGGCGGAGACACCGTAATCGGTGCGCGTTCCGTAATCGGAGGAAATGTCTGGATAACGAAATCTGTTCCCGCGGATACCAGGGTGATCATGGAAACACCCCGGTTGATCTATAAATAGATTTTCATACACCGAATTTGTTATCCGGCGTTAAGTAATAATATAACGTAAATTTCCTCGGGCCTGTCGGGTGAGACAAGCCTGTATCACAAAAAAATGTGAGACCGAACGGGTTGTTCTTCAGGGGTAATAAATTATAACAGTCTTAATTTTTAAGACATTACTGAAAAATATATACTCCGTTCAATCTTGGCACAAATTTTGATGTACTTGTAAACGAAATAATGATATTTTTTAAAGGAGGAGATAAGAATGGCAAAAAGACTTGAAGTGTATAAATGTGGTGTATGTGGAAATATCATTGAAGTGCTCCATGCCGGCAAAGGCAGCCTTGTGTGCTGCGGCAAACCCATGAGTTTGCTGGTTGAAAATACGGTTGACGCGGCCAAGGAGAAGCATGTCCCGGTGATTGAAACCTTTGAGGGTGGTGTGAAGGTTAAGGTGGGAGAAGTTCCTCATCCCATGGAGGAGAAACACTGGATTGAATGGGTTGAAATTGTTGCGGAGGGCAAGACTTACCGGCAGTATCTCAATCCCGGGGAAACTCCCGAAGCAGCCTTCAAAGTAACTGCAGACCAGATCACTGCCCGTGAGTACTGCAATATCCATGGGTTATGGAAAGCATAAAGGAGGTGATCGCATGGCGAGTTGGAAATGTGGAAATTGCGGATATACACTGGAAGCTGATGCACCACCTGACCGGTGCCCGTCCTGCAAAGAAAAATGCGAATTTCTTGACAATACCTGTTATACGCCGGATTGTGAGGTTGAAGGAATCGATAAAAGGATATAAAAGAGGAAAAAAAGCTTCAGGACTACGTCCTGAAATCACCGAGATACTAAAATAGCATCTCAAAACCATTGTAATAAAGGAGGATACTATGACGACACCTATGCATTGCCCGGGTTTTACCAAATTTAAGCATCTTAGCTCGTTTACGTGTCGATGCCCTGAATGCGGTCAAGAGAAAGAAATCTTTTCAGATGAATTTGATCAGACACATGTGTGCGCCGGTTGCGGAAAGAAAATAGATTTTACGCAATGCTCGTTGGACGGAACAACATAGTACAATGGATTTTTACCCAGCTTTTGCTCGTTTTTCAGATGAACTGAAATGGCCTCTGATCACATAAAAAAATAATTATTTTAAGTGAAGAAGCGGGTCTGATCAACTGCTCGGAATATCAAATTAAATAATTCAGGAATCGTTAACATGTTTATGTTAGGCCTGCAGGGAAGTCCGCGAAAAAAAGGAAACACTCAATTTCTTCTCAAAACGTTCATGAACGAAGCTGAAGAAATCGGAGTCCGGACACAGGTTGTTAGAGTTTCCGAAAAGAATATTGTTCCATGCAAGGGCTGTGGTTTTTGTGAAAAGAAGGGTCGCTGTATTACTCAAGACGACGATATGACACGTGAAATCTATCCGTTGCTTCGTGAATCCGATGTAATTGTATTAGCCTCTCCCGTATATTTTTACAATGTTACTGCACAGCTCAAGGCCCTTATTGACAGGAGTCAAACCCTGTGGTCCCGAAAATATAAGCTGAATATCGAGGATCCCGGAGGGAAAATGAGGCGTGGATTTTTGCTGTCCCTGGGGGCCACCAAAGGAAAAAATCTCTTCGAAGGCGTCAAACTCACGGCCAAATATTTTTTTGATGCAGTGGCAGCAAGTGATGAGGGGAGCCTCACTTATTGGCGGATAGAACATCCCAAGGATATGGAAAGGCATCCAACCATCCATGAAGAGGTCCGGAATGCGGTGACCGGTCTTGTAAAACCTTTTCTTTCCAGGAAAATAATCTTGTTTGTATGCCGAGAAAATGCCTGTCGCAGTCAGATGGCCGCAGCGTTTACTCAATATCTGGCAGGAGATACAATTGAAGCCCTTTCCGCAGGGAGCGAACCCGCAGATGAAATCAATTCTGACATGGTGAAAGCCATGCAGGAAAAAGGAATTGACATGCTCTTTCGCAGAACCCGATCTTTGAATCAAGCGCTTTCGGAATCACAACCGCATGTGATCATAAGTATGGGATGTCAGGAAGAATGCCCATTGATACCGGGTGTCAAAATACAGGATTGGGATTTGCCGGATCCCGCCGGTAAATCCATGGAGTTTATGCGAACGGTGCGTGATGAAATAGAAAATAGAGTAAAGAATCTCATAAACAGTGGTTCGATTTAAGACCAAATTACCTGAATGCTTTTTAAACAGACCTGATTTAACGTCTCGGAAATTCTACAACTTATTGAAAATACAGGTTTGTTAATGGTAACCTGTTTATGCCGTCAGAATGGAATAACGGAATGCTGGCCCCGGTGAAATAGAAAAAAGTTTCACTGGGTAAAAATATTGGGGATAAAGGCGGAAATAAAACATTTTAATTGTAAAAAATTCCTTCAAACCCATTACTCCATTATTCCACCATTCCCTCCGGGACGTAGGCCCTGCGGGCCGGAGGCCAATTGGGGCGCAGCCCCTAAGTTCAATCAAGGAGAGAAATAATATGCCGGTTAAATTAAAAGTCAAAGATATGATGGTGCCTATCGACGATTATGCAGTAACAACAGTTGATAAGACCCTAAAAGAGGCTGTTCCGGAACTGATGAGAATATATTGTGAGGTGGAAGTCGGTAAATGTACGGAGGCCGGACATAGGACAAGCCTTGTTCTTGACAGGCAGGGTAAACTTGTCGGGATTTTGGATTTTAAAAGCATTCTTAAAGTTCTGATTCCCGAGATTGCGGGAGGAATCAGCGGAAAATTGCAGGCCTTAGGAATTTCCATGGCTTTTGCCGAGGCCGATGCACACGATATGGATACTTCAAGGCAAGGATTCAAATCCAGGGTCAGGCAAAATGCCCAGACCCGGGTAAGTGACATCATGCTTAAATTAAGAGGAACCATAGATGCAGATGCAGGTTTTTTAGATGCGTTGAAAGTGATTTATCGTAATAAAGTAACGGTTCTACCGGTATTCGAAGGGGACAAATTGGTGGGTGTGCTTCGTGATTCAGATCTTTTCCTGGCGGCGGCAACTGTTCTTATGGAATAGAGACGTTTAAGTTGTACACGGACAATATTTTTACTTAAAAACCCAAGAGAAAAAATCATAAAGAAGGAGGTTTAAATGGATAAGTATGTATGCACGGTTTGCGGTTATGTTTATGATCCGGAACAGGGCGATCCCGACAATGGCGTGAATCCGGGAACAAAATGGGAAGATGTGCCAAATGACTGGGAATGTCCGGTGTGCGGCGCTTCAAAAAATGATTTTGAAAAAGAATAAAAAATATAGAATTTACCGGGCAGGCGGAGCCGGCAGATTTGAAACGTCAAGGGTTAAGGTGTAGTCTCTGCTACCGTTAACCCTTGACACTGAATCTGGAGCGGTTGGCCCTACGGATCCCCCCAAGTTGTAAATTCCGTAAAAAGCGGAGGGAGGGTATCATTGACTTTCGCTCATTTAGAACAGAAGACCTCAAATCCATCAGTCGCCAAATCATTATCCAGCAATATCTTGATCCACATGCTTCTTACCATAGATAAACATTTTATTGACATCCCCTGCCACTTTGTGCCATTGATGCATTACCACTTTGTGTTATAGTTGGCAATATTTTTTTTTATGATGGCCGTGTAACGAAAAAGAGCAGGGAGGAATACATGGACAGTAAAGAGTTCTCGAAATTTCGAAAACGGCTGAATAAGACACAGAAAGAAATGGCCCAACTTCTTGGAGTATCTATTAAGGCCGTTCACAGTTATGAGCAGGGCTGGCGGTCCGTACCTGCTCATGTGGAGCGACAAATGTTTTTTTTGATTTCCAGGATGAGGGGAACAGGTAAGACACCCAAACCGTGCTGGGTAATCAATAAATGTCCCCCCGGGAAGAAAAAACAGTGCCCGGCATGGGAGTTTCAGGCCGGAAAATTTTGCTGGTTTATTAACGGTACAATTTGTGACGGCACTATTTATAAAAATTGGAAAGAAAAGATGAAATTATGCCGTTCATGCAAGGTGTTTACTTCAATTCTATGAGCTCAATACGCGTCTTCGGAAAGAGAGGGAAAAGATGCCTGATGTAAACGGGTTGAAAACAATCAAGCTGTTGAGTTATCTCAATAATTCCATGTTGCTGAATTTATTAGAAATTACGCACATCATTGAGTATAAGGCCGGTGATTACATCTTCAAGGAAGGCGATGACGCCGAGAGCCTTTATGCCGTTATAAATGGAAAAGTGGGGCTTGAGATTGAGAAAGATTCCAGCACCCGTATATTGATTGACAACATTACTCAGGGTATGATGTTGGGATTCTCCGCATTAGTGGACACCGAAGAAAAAAAATACACGACTTTTGCCAGAGTTCTTACGGATACAAAACTCTTTGTCTGGAAAGCACAAGATATGGAGGCGCTCTTTTTTCAAAATTACGAAATGGGCTTTTTGTTTATGAAACGTATTGCCAAGATTGTCAAAACAAGGTTGCAAATCAGAAACGTTCAATTTCTCGATATATACAGGTAAACGAATCTTATCGTTCTTTTGTTTTTTAATGGAGTGTTGAAATCGACAAAGAGGTATGGCCGCTCAAAGAAAATAAAAAGGGACTCCCGAATACAGAGCCCCTTTTTTATTTTTAGGATCATGTCAAAGTATTATACGGTTCTTCTTTACGCTTCAAGTGCCATCCGGTCCGCCATATCCATGAGCACCCTTTCCCTTGCCTTGTCAATGCCCAGTGCCTTGCGCTTTTTATCGATATGGGCAAT
>CAYPIW010000053.1:0-8622 GCA_964410925.1 uncultured Desulfobacteraceae bacterium | reverse complement strand
GAATATTGGAATGTTGATTTCAAATAAGGAATTTTTCATTTTTATGCATTCTTTACTTGTATATCAAAAGGAATTTTCCAAACACCCCATTATTTAGAGAAATGTATATTGACCTCAATGGTCTTGTCAGTTATGGTTATTTTCCTCCCATGTTTTGATCTTGAACAAAAATAATCAGTTATGGTTGGATACTCACTCAGTAACAGGAGAAAAATGAGAAAACATTCGCATAATCATGTTGAAACTTACAACGGTTTGGCAGGACTCGGGCTGGATCGTGAAACCGACGAAAACACGATTATCTACTATCTTCAAAAATTTTCCGACGACACGCTGATGAAAAAATTAGTTAAAAGATTGGCAGATGAAGAATTTGAAGAAATATTTTCTTTGCTGAATCGTTTGCTTAGGAAATATTTAACAGATTCCGAGTATCACAAACTTTTCCTCAAAGATGATTGCTCATAACATCAAACTTTATACTTTCCGAAATCTTCAGGAGAAAGGTTTTCGAGATAGTCTGCCCATTTTTTTCCTTCTTCGGTTTTGTTTAGCACTTCATAATCGCCTTCCGTCATTTGAGATTTTTCGAAAATCTTGTCATGAACATAAATGGGAGCATGAAACCGAAGTGCAATGGCGATGGCATCGCTTGGACGGGCATCCATATCAAAAGTTCTTTCTTGAGATACAAAATATATTCTGGCGTAAAACGTGTTGTCCTTTAAATCACATACTTCAACTTTTGATACCACCATGTCCAGAGTGTCGATGAAATTTTTGAAAAGATCATGGGTCATGGGTCGATCAAAACTGATGTCCCTGAGTGCTGAAGCTATGGATGTGGCTTCCAACAAGCCGATCCAGATGGGTACCACCTGGTCGCCTTTCACCGATTTTAAGATGAGAATGGGTGTGTTTGATGTGGGATCTATTGCCATGCTCGCTATGTTTACTTCATGCAACATAACTTTTTTCTCCTATTAAACCCAAAAATATGGGTTCTATACTGGTGCCTGAACGAAAACTGTCTTTTCCGCCAATATCTGCGTCAGACTCAAATTTTAATCCTCGAAATACTACCAGTATTCCTGTGGTTAAAATTTTCGTCTTCCTTGATCTTAACGAAAAATCCTAGTTTTCGTTCGGGCACTATGTCAACGGGTTCTCCCCAGAGTGAATGGGAATGTGCTTGTAAAATTTTGACAGTAACCGTCCGGCCTTTAGCGATTTCATCACCGGAACCCGCGTTATCCCCCCTGGAAAAATTTACGATCTTGTTGGTTGATGTCCGTCCTGTCCACTGAACGTCAGGATTCATGCCGTATTTATCAATCCGGGTCTGCTTTTTACTCAACCCTTCTATGAGGATCGATTGCGTGGATCCCACCAGCGCCTTATTCTTTTGGAGTGTAAAATGGGACTGCAGGGTGAGCACCTGCTGTAATCGCTGTTTTTTTTCCTTTTCTGAAATTTTATCTTCAAATCGGGCCGCGACCGCATTCTGCCGGTCTGAATATTTAAACGCAAAAAGACCGTCAAACTCTACTTTTTTAATCAATTCAAGGGTTTTTTCAAAATCGGCTCTTGTCTCTCCCGGGAACCCCACAATAATATCAGATGTAATCGCAATATCAGGACAAATATTACGCAGTTTGTCTATTTTTTCAAGGTATATTTTGCGGCTGTATTTCCGGTTCATTCTTTTTAGAATCCGGTTTGAACCTGATTGTATGGGCAAATGTATATGACGGCACATCTTATCAAGGTTTTTAAAGGCAAGCATGAGGTCGGGCGAAAGATCCTTGGGATGTGACGTGGTAAACCTGATTCTTAAAAGACCGTCAATCTGATTAACAAGTGCCAGCAGTTCGGGAAATGTGCAGAGCCCTTCCTTTTTTCCGTAGCTGTTTACGTTCTGACCCAGAAGGGTAACCTCCCGCACACCGGATTCAACAAGACCTCGAATTTCATTAATAATTTTGTCAGGGTTCCTGCTGGTTTCTCTGCCTCGAACATAGGGAACCACGCAGTAGGTGCAATAATTATCGCATCCCTGCATAATAGTTACAAAGCTGGCAACTTCTCCTTCTAAATAATTGTTATTAAGAAAATCAAGCTCCTGTATCTTTTCCGACATTTCAACATCCACAATGCGACATTTTTTCGATAGTATGGTCTTTATGATACCGGGCAACCGGGCAATGGCATGGGTACCGAAAACAAGATCGAGGTGCGGCACACGCCGCAGGATTTTTGCTCCCTCCTGTTGTGCCACGCATCCGCCAACTCCGATGATAAGATCGGGTTTTTTCCTTTTCAGGCCTGACAATCGCCCTAAAAAACTGAAAAGCTTTTGTTCGGCTTTTTCCCGGATGGCACAGGTATTAACAATGATCAGATCCGCCTTTTCTGGAAATGGAGTCATTTCATATCCTAACCCCTGTAATCCCCTGGCAATCTGTTCGGAATCGTAAACGTTCATCTGACAGCCAATGGTATTGATATGTAACTGTTTTGTTTTCATTAAATATTTTTCAGCCCGCCGGTTCAATCAGCATGTCGTTTTCAAGATCCTGCAAAATCATGTCAACATCATCCTCACATCCCGGAGCAATGCAAAGCACCACAACCCCCTGATTCGGATCCACGGTGGTTAGGGTCACAACGCCGTCATATGCTTCAAAAATAAATTTGAGAAAAGCAATTTTTCTGCGATCAACACGAAAATATTTTTTTATGGTGTTCAATATTCAATTATTGGAAAGTCGAATAAAAATTTTGTATACTATCATCATATCATCCATTGTTTCAACAAAAAATTAGTTATTCTAAATCAAGACTTTTGTTTGCTAAGATTGCCATGGGTATTTGGTTTCAGGTGTCAGGAGGCATAAGCGCTAAGTTATTTTTTGAGCCGGAAGGACTGAGGAAGGTTTGCTGAAAAAAATGAACATCGAACATCCAACGTCCAACATCGTCCCAGTGAAATAGAAAAAAAGTTTCACGGGGTAAAAATGTTGAATGAAAGACAAAAACAAGGGCAAGAATTTCCTTTTAGAATAATTTGAGGAGCGGAGCGACATCATTATTCGACGTTCGACGTTGGACGTTCATCTTTCAAAACAACCCTGTACGGCATAAATGTAACCTGTGAATATTTACAAAACCAACTTAGCGCTTATAGTGTCAGACCGACACAACTTTTTATAGACACAGAGATCCTCCACGTCCATATAATTGCTATGGGTTACCTCGTTTCCCCGACACCTGACACCCGACACCTGAAACCTGACATCGGAGCCACGGTTTGTAAATAGACAAGGAACAGCGTTTACCCAGACAAACAATAAGATTGATAGAATTTGGTGTTGCTCAAATATAAAATTTAGGATAATTAGTTTGTTAATGAAAAAAGAGTGGCAAATTTTACGTCCTGATCCACATGCCGTCGAAAACCTTGCCGGTATTCTAAAATGCGATCCTGCCATTGCTGCAATTCTTGTCAACCGGAATATTGCCTCTCCTGAGGATGCCTCGAACTTTTTTGGCGCTTCATTGAATCATTTAAGCCCGCCGTTCACGCTAAAGGATATGGATGCCGGGGTTGACCGCATATTGAAGGCCATAAATCGCAGAGAGAAGATTCTGATTTTTGGAGATTATGATGTTGACGGAGTTACCGCAACCACAATTCTTTTGGAGTTTTTCCGATCGGTGGGTGCTGATGTATCGTATTATATTCCCCACAGAATAACGGAAGGCTATGGCCTGCAAAGCCGCCATATTATGAACTGCGCATTGGCAAAAAAGATAAACCTGATTATCACCGTAGACTGCGGATCAGGGAGTTACGATGCTGTGGCGGCGGCAAATGCGGCCAACATCGATGTTATCATTACCGACCATCACGTGATGCCGGAAACTATTCCCCCGGCGGTTGCCGTCATAAATCCCATGCGTTCCGATTGTCCGTCCGGTTTTGATAATCTCGCTGGTGTTGGTGTGGCGTTTTATCTTTTGATCTGCCTTAGAAAACAACTGCGTGACGAAAATTTCTGGAAGGATCGACCGGAGCCTAATTTAAAAAGCATATGCGATCTTGTGGCTCTTGGGACCCTGGCAGACATGGTTCCCCTTACGAATAACAATCGAATACTCGCAAAGACAGGGCTCGATATCATCAGTACAAGTCCGCGTTCCGGCATGAAAGCATTGATGAGGGTTTGCGGAATTAATAAACGTTCCGTGAATAGTGAGGATGTGGTCTTCGGTCTGGTACCGAGATTAAATTCCCCAGGCAGAATAGAGCACGCTTCTCTGGCTGTTGAACTTTTAATGACCAAAAGCATGGATGATGCCGGACAAATTGCAAATTCGCTCAACCATATGAACCTGAAACGGCGTACCATAGAAACCGAGATGCTGGCTCAAATCGAAGATCATTTGAAGGCAAATCCCTCACTGCTTCGAAAAAACACTCTGGTCTTAGCACACCCGGACTGGCATTCAGGGATTCTCGGGATTGTCGCCGCCAGAGTTGTGAAAAAATATTTTTGCCCCGTGGTGCTGATTACAACGGCTGACGGAGTTGGAATAGGATCGGCCAGAAGTATTCCCGGAGTAAATCTTTATGATGGGCTTTGTGCCTGTGCCGGAGATCTTGAGAGTTTTGGCGGTCATTCAATGGCCGCAGGTCTGAAAATTAAGACTGAAAAAATAGACCGGTTTGAATCAGAATTTGAAAACGTTGTGGGCGATATCACAAAGCCAGATGATTTCATTCCCAAAATTTACATTGATTATGAACTCGCTTTTGATAATATTTCAGAGGGTCTCATTGACGAGATAGAATCTTTAAATCCGTTTGGCACCGGCAACCCTGAGCCGATTTTTATGGCCAGAAACATAACGGTTGTGTCTTGGAAAATTGTGGGTAAACATCATCGGCGAATGCTGTTAAAACAGTCCGGAGGAAACACCGGCGCCACGTTTCACGCCATTCATTTCAACGCCGATACCGGTATCCCTGTTCAGCAAGGATTTGATCGTATTGCGTTCCGGCTGCGATGGAATCGCTGGAACGGAGCAAAAACTCCCCAAATCATTATTGAAGAGATTGAAACACGTTAGCCGTTTTTTTAAAATATTAGCGCCTCAGGCATCATCCAGGGTTTGGATTAAACATTTTCCTTGCAGTTACCAGTAGATGGCATTATTATCGTCCGCAAACGAAAAATCGATAATCATAAACAGATGAATTCGTAACACGTTTGTAAAAAGCCATTTTTTGACGTTGTATAAGACCATTAAACCAACCGTAATTAAAGGTGAAATCTTATGGCTAAGATATTTCGGCCAGGCGGCCGCGAATCACGGATCTTATCAAAAATCGAATCTTCAAAAGAGTATGCCCGCAGAAAATCAATAGAGAGTATAAAAGACCATATCGAACCGCTCTCCAACGCCATTGCCATGAAGCTTATTGAAAGCAAGCTTGTGGAAACCACAAATAAAAATGTACTTGAGGAACAGATTTTAAAATGTCTTGAAAAATTAAGCCGTGCAGACGACTTTGAAATTGACTATCAGAATGCGCCCTTCAGGCATATTATAACGCAACCCAATGTTGTCAGCCTTTATGTCACCGCTTTTGTAATAGAGACCCTTATTAACCATAAAGTGGTTGTCGATATATTCGGTTCTGACGAAGAAATATATTTTTGCATTAATCGGCAAGTCGTAAAATTTCTTTCCTGAAAATGTGCCCTTCTTTCCTTCCCAGGTTAGTGAACGGACCTTTTGACGACCCCGGATTATTCATCTCCTTTCTTCTTGAAAAACGTGCCATAATTTTCGATCTGGGGGACATCTATTCGCTTTCGGCCAGAGATATTCTCAAAATCAGCCATATTTTTATCAGCCATACGTATATGGATCATTTCATAGGATTTGACAGGCTGCTGCGTCTTTTCCTTGGAAGGGATATCGCCGAAAAAAAATGCCATCTCACCGCCTGGCAAGCCGGAAGAATTGCAGGTAAAGCCGGGGTAAAACAGGTTACGCCGTTCCATTTCTCATCCAGGTACAAAAAACTGGAGCCGCTTTTGGAAAAGGAAACCATGGATTCATACCAATGGATTCATAGCACAGGCAACGTTTTAAAACTTCTACAATTTCTTGAACATCGGCTACTGGCCAAACACTCCTTTCAGCAGACCTTTGGTGGTTTCTTGAATATCCTTGAGTTCCTCTTTTTCCAATATTTTTTTGACCTTTTCTGACTCTAAGACGTTCTCCTGGAATTGTTCTTTGGCAACGCTTTTTAAATCCGGTCGAAATTTTGGAGAAGAGAAATTTCCCGTCACCAACACCGGCACCATGATTCCGGAACGCTGCTTTTCATCCCCCTGTCCTTTGATTGTGCCGACGAGCTTGGGCTCTACCCGAAAATCTAAAGTTTCTTTCACAAGATCGGCAGTTCCATTTGCGATGACCCGAAGCAGCGGTGACTTAAGACTGGTTTCCGGTGTATTCAGCATTCCATTGGCAATGGTAAATGGAGCTTTAAGTTCCGCAAAGTCCGTCTTGGGTTTCTGGTCTGATTTTTCTGCAAGACCAAACGCAGCCTGAACATTTCGGACCATTCCGGCAAGATCAATGCCTTTTATGGCGCCGTCGTTGAACACTAATTCGCCCTTACCGTTCAACGTTTTTTTGAATACCGAGAGATCGGTGCCGGCCATGGCCAAGGTCACGTCTGCGTGCATAACCCCTTCCAGAATATCCCTTTCCAAAACGTCTCTCAGTAACGGGCCGGACTCCACTTTGCTGACACTCAAGTTAATATTGCTTTTGGGCATATCTTTGGCCACATTGAGCGTGGCATTGCCGGACACATTTCCCTGATACATATTTAATTTCACAGGATCCAGGTTGAATATCCCGTTTTTTGCATGGATCTTCAACATTACATCTTGAATTTTTGCTTTATTTGCAATGAGTGCATGGATTTTCAGTCGCCCATCCAAAACCAGTCGGCGCAGAGGGGTATAATCCGCCTTTTTTATCGGTCCGGGGGCAGATTCTTTGCTCAGTTCCATTGTTTTAGATTCGGTCTCTTGATCCTGTTGTTTTGCGGACGATTTTTCGTCGGATTTTGGAGGTAAATATCGATCCAGGTTAATCTGATTCAGATCCAGATCAAACATCACAGCAGGTTTGGAAAAATCGGACGCGTTCATGGAAAAATTCAGCTTGGATTCATCCAGATCCAGGATGCCGTTGGAGACCGACAGGTTTTTCGAGTCTGCTTTGATATGAGCGTTGAGGGTCATGCGATTCAAAACGTAAGGATCGGCCGTCTGAATGGGAACTTTTTGTCCCAAGGCTGCCGCTATTTTACGGGGTGAAAACTCAGCAACATTCAGGTCCAGTTCAACGCCGGGGCTAACCGACGGATTTTTCAGGGTTCCCTTGAACCGCAGGGTTATCTCATTTAGAGCCGTTACCCATAAATCCATGGAAACGGGTCCCTGCCGGACATTGCCCACCGGTCCCACAGCTCCTTGAACAGACACCGGTTGACTGTCCAGAACCGCAGAAAATTTGAGCTGCACGGGCCGATCCATCGATACCTCTTGCAAACTTAGATTGATATTTGATACTTGTTTACGAGTATCCGAGGTATGGTCAATCCACAAAACCTCTCCATTTTTTATGGAAAAATCTTCAACCCAGAGCGCACTAATGGGAAGAGATGTCTCGGAAATTTTTCCGGCCGGTATTTTATCGTCCTTTTTGGGTTGATCGGTTTTTTGGGGCAGTTCCCAGTTTACTCGGCCGTCTTTGTTTTTTACCAAAACCATGCGGGGTTCATTTAAGATGAACTTTTTAACCTGGATGTCTTTAAATAACAAAGGCAGGAGTTTGATTCTGGCTTCAAAGGATTTAATCTTTAGAAAATCTTTTTCTTTAAATCCCTTAACGTTGCCTAATTGAAGATCAGAAAACGAGATACCGGCCCAAGGAAAAACAGAAAGACGAAGATCCTCACTCACGGAAAAGGGACGTCCGGAAGCTTCGGCAATTTTTTCCTCAAGAACAGGCTTGTATTTTTGAACATCCACAACCCTGGGAATGATCAAAATGGCTGCAATGATGATCACTACCAGGCTTGCAATCAGGATAATTCCCCATTTTAATATTTTCTTCATATCATACCTCCTTCATCCAAGAGAAAATGCAAGGATTATTTTTTTATTTTATACGCCTTATTTTTTAGTGTCAAGCCATATGCCGGCACCGGCACTTACGGGGAAACGTCAAATTGGGTGCATTACCGGTTTGTTAATTGCTATCCAAGACTTTTTGGTTTCAGGTTTCAGGTGTCAGCTGGGATGATTAAAATTGCCCATAGTATGGCTTTAAAAAATATCCCATATTTATTCCTTCCCGTATACCTGGTGTCAGGTTTCAGGTGTCAGGTTTCAGGTGTCAGGTTTCAGCGCCTCTGTTCATCATTCCTGACACCTGACACCTGACACCTGATTGCAAGGCTTTCGCCGGAATGACGGTCTACGGCTCGGAGAGAAAACGGTTGAGATTTTTTACGATACCGTC
>CAYPIW010000052.1:0-19329 GCA_964410925.1 uncultured Desulfobacteraceae bacterium | reverse complement strand
CAGAACGGAAGATACGGTTAAATATGTGGCGGCGGCAGCCAAAGTGCTCAAACCGGAACATAAAGAAACAGCATTTACATGGGCGGCAAAGATTCTCATTCCGGACGGCGTTCTAACGGAAACAAGGAAAAATATTTTGGACAAGTACTCGATGCTCTTAAATATCGATATGAAAACCACACAAAGAATTCTTGTGCAAATTTCATAAGTATGATGAAAGCTTACACAACAGCTCTTGGTATCAGTGAAAGCTGACCCATGAAAGATACGGTCCATCGACCCGACGCAAGTAAGTCTTTTGACTGGCGGCCCGTTATAGGGATTATTCTGATATGGCTGATTTTCATGTATTTTTATGGAGATTTTGCGCCGGGAACGTCTGTCCGAGACATTTCATATTCGAAATTTAAGAAAATGGTCGGCCAGGGCAAAATTTCGGAAGTTACCATTAAGGGCAATGAAATCAACGGAAGACTGGTAGACAACCCATCGCTTTCTGAAGAGGACAACGCTGAATCCTCTGAAACAGACGTTGAAAAACCGGCATATATCCGAACCATCAAACCGGCGATACAGGACCCGAAACTTTTACCGATGCTCGAAACCCATAACGTGGAAGTTCGCGCCGAATTACAAGAACAGACATTGTTTTGGACCATTATCGTTAGTCTGCTTCCCTGGGTATTGATTTTTGGTCTGTTTTTATATGCCAGTAAAAAAATGCAGGAACGCATGGCCGGAGGCCGAGGAGGAATCTTCGGCTTCGCTAAGTCCAAGGCCAAATTATATAACAAACAAAATATCACTGTGACCTATGATGATGTGGCTGGAATGCGCATTGTCAAAAAGGAACTTCAGGAAATCGTGGCGTATCTCAAAGATCCTTCCAAATTTAAGAAATTGGGTGGGGAGCTGCCCATGGGACTTCTGCTGGTAGGCCCCCCGGGAGTGGGGAAAACATTGCTGGTTCAGGCCACGGCCGGGGAGGCCGATGTACCCTTTTACAGCATCAGCGGGTCCGAATTTATCGAGATGTTTGTGGGTGTGGGAGCCTCCCGGGTCAGAGACATGTTTAAAAGAGCGAAAAAGGATGCTCCCACCGTTATTTTCATCGATGAACTCGATTCCATCGTCCGGGTACGCGGCACGGGACTGGGTGGCGGTCATGATGAGCGCGAACAGACACTGAACCAGATTCTGGCCGGAATGGACGGGTTTTCACCTCATGAATCGGTTGTGGTTCTGGCAGCCACCAACCGGCCGGATGTACTCGATCCCGCCTTGATTCGTCCCGGGCGCTTCGACCGGCGCATTACCATCGACTTGCCGCGCAAGAGAGCCCGAAAGGAAATTTTGCATACCCATACTCGAGAAGTACCCCTTGCCGATGAGGTCGATATGGATCAAATCGCCGGAAAAACAGTGGGGCTTTCCGGTGCGGATCTCAAGAATCTGGTCAATGAAGCCACCCTGCTGGCAGCCCGTAAAGATAAGAAGCGCGTGGAACCCGAAGACTTTGATCAGGCCAGGGATAAAATTCTGATGGGAATCGAAAGAGAAGATATCATCAGCGAAACGGAAAAAAGGTCCGTTGCCTATCATGAGGCCGGACACGCCTTGCTGGCCAAACTTCTGCCCCATTCGGATCCCCTGCAAAAAGTGTCGATTATTCCCCGGGGACGCGCTATGGGGGCGACCGAACAGATTCCCGAGGAAGATCGGCATAATCTGAACCGAAACTATTTATTGGATCGTATTGGAGTAATTCTGGGCGGGGGGGCGGCTGAGAAGATCGTGTTTGAAGATATTTCTACGGGTGCCGGGGACGACCTCAAAAAAGCCACCCAACTGGCGCGACGCATGGTTTGCCAGTGGGGTATGAGTGAAAAATTAGGGCCGTTAACCTTTCGACAAGGCGAACCTCATCCGTTTTTGGGAAAAGAACTCTCGGAACCCAGAGACTTCAGCGAACATACCGTACGCCTGATTGACGAAGAGATTCGAAACATCTTATCGGAAACGGAAAAAAAGGCGGTAACAATAATTACCGAAAATCGTGAAACGCTCGACCATATTGCCCGGAAGTTACTCGAGCATGAAACGCTGAATCGGGAAGAATTAAATCAAATCTTGAACGGAATGCAGGAAAAAAATCATGTTTGATAATATCGATTTTTTATCCACAAACCAAAACCGTATCCCCCCAATAGAAACAAAACTCAGAAATTTTTTCCGTTGATCGTTCACATTCATCTTAATTGCCGGACGGCGTGTTGAACCTGAGTTCGGTAAAAACCGGAAGGTGATCCGAAGCCATACGGGTTACCGGGTTGCCGGGCACCAGAACCCGAAGTGGGGTGAAATGCTTTGACACGAATATGTGATCCAGACGGAGCATGGGATATCGTGAAAAAAACGTGGGTTTGGGACAGCCTCGACAATTTCCCGTTTTCTGAACATCCGCAAGGCGAGTGCAGATTTGCCGATATACCGGAGAACGTGCGCTCGCATTAAAGTCACCGCACACAACCAACGGATCGTTCTCCAATACGGCAGAAAGCCAATCCTCTCCGAATAATGTTCGCATCTGCAACAAACGGTCCCTCATTTGAAGACCCAAATGCGTGTTGACGACATTAACGTCGCACCGGGGCGTTTGAACCCGTATCCACATCGCTCCCCTTGGTTCGACCGACCGTTCCGGCTTTGCCGCCGGAAACCGACCGTATTTGACTTTCACAAGGGGGTATTTGCCCAATATGGCCAGTCCGTATTTTTCCGGCCCACGGTTCATTACCGAAAAATACTGATATTCCATGTCAAGTTCTCGAGCGAGATATTTTGCCTGGTCCGTATATTGCGTACGGCGTCTGTTTGCATCCACTTCCTGAAGGGCCACGACGTCAGGATCGAGATCGACAATGATTCGTGCGATGTTATCGGGGACCACCCTGCCGTTCATCCCCAAACAACTGTGAATGTTATACGTCATAACTTTCAGACTGTGCGAATCCACTTTGCATTTCCGGATAATTTGTTTATCCTCCAGGCCTTTAAACCAATTGAGTATGATTTCTCGTAAATCCAGGGGTCGCAATGCGGTTTCCTGTAGCTCGATTTCATTGGGAAGCAACACAAATCCTCGGGTTTCCTCGTTTCCGGGACCGCCGTGAGCACCGTTTTCTATGTTAAAGGACAAAGGGGTATTGTCCGGGGTCCAGCCCGAAATGACCAGATCTCCGGCATTGGAATGCCTGCAGGTATGATCAAGATCCTGAGCGGTCCGTTGCCGGAAAGGGTGATCCTTGCCCAGCACATTTTGGCTTTGTTTTAAAAGGTTGAAGACTCCGCAACGGTTGACGGCCATCACCTGGTTTTGGTTGATAAAAAACACCAAAGGAATATTTGCTTCGGCCACCAGTTTTTTGGCGAGTATTTCTTTTTGATGACCGGATACCGGCAGGGGAAGATAAACGTGTCCGATGGGTCCCATCGTGGTTATTCGCATTCTATCGGGCCGAATCATGTGTTCGAGCTGTTTTTGCAAATATTTTTTTTTAGTTGAAAACAATCCGAACGTACGATGTTGGCCGTAATGAGTTTCATTGCCGGTTATGCCGGAATTCCCGGCACGATAATCCATATCCATATTCGACACTATTTCCCGGATGGCTTTCTTTACCGGTTTTCCGAAACGCTTTTCATAGGCTTGTACGGATTCCTGACCGTGATCCGAATAAACAATCATGCGGTAGTCCCGGCAGTCGGAGCGCAATGCCGTTCGGTATATGTCTTTTATGACCCCGTCTATTCCTTTTAGCGCCCAATGGGCAAAGACGGAATCCGGACCGCGACGGTGAGCCTGCTCGTCGTACCCGACAAAATTGGCATGAATGATGCGGACCCCCCGGGTCACATCCATTTTGACACGGAAGCGGATCAACTCGCGGAGGATGATACAGATCAAAACCCGGGTGGGAATAAATTTGAGCTCTTTTAAAACGTCTTTCCGGTCCATAACTCCACGAACAAAGTCGGTGAGGGCAAGCCCGCATTCAATCATGGCATATGTGAGTATTCGAAAAACCTTGCCCATATGAACAAAAAGTATTAGCAGCGTTTTAAATGGACTTATAGTCTTGAGGATCGATTCCAAGTCCATGGTTTGTGCACAATAGCGCGCTTCATCGGCACCGGCGGCATAGATATTCGCATAAGAGGTTCCCCCCTTCAACAGTGGCTCACCCTGGCGTTCCAGAATTTCGGCCATATGGTTGGCAGCCTTTGGGTAAAACATGGCAAATCGTTCGCCTTTTTCTCGATCCACAAACTCGAAGGCCGGAACACTGGATTTTATCCCGAAAAACAGCTCTCCCTGCACGGCGGGGGTGGTAGACGGAACCCCCGAATAGAATGGTTTTAAATAAAACTCGCCCTGTTGAATACACCGGCGGAGAAAAGACAGGCGGTTCTTTTGCAAAGCCTTTTTTATCTGGGTATAGGCCAGTCCATCGATCTGGATCAATATCACTCCACGTTCCGGCTCCTCGAGCCGACAGCGGGGAAGATTTAAAAGTTTAACCACCCATTCACTGCGGGACAGTTTCTTCCGAAGGGCTTTGAAGCAGTTTCGAATTCTATTCGCCAAAACAACCCTCTTTTTGATCTTTACCGACGATTTTAATGGCGGCTTTGGCTTTTTGCGAAACCAGATCCCATTCGGTTCGAATGGCCGCAAGCAATTTTTCCCAGGTTTTCAAATATCCGTTTTCGGTCTCCGCATATCTCTCCGAATCGGCAAGTACCGATTCATAAAGACGGAAAAGTTTTTCGACGCATTTTTTTCGATCGAATCGTTTTGCAGTCTCGATTGCGGCTTTTCCCCAGCGGGAAAGTTTTTGGGGTGCAAGGATCGCATCACGGACCGTCTCGGAGAATATGTATTCCGAAGTGTCCCAGGGAAGAAGAATTCCGTTTTTTGAGTTCGAAACCACTTCCCGTGTCCCCGGCGCATCGATGGCGATTACCGGCAAACCGGCGGCCATGGCTTCGGTGAGCACCATCCCTTGTGTTTCGCTTTTGGAAGCAAATACCAAAAGATCCATAGCATGGTAAGCATCTCGAAGCCGATCCCCGGTCTGTTTACCGGCCATGATCAGCCGGTCGTCAAGTTTTTTTTCCCGGAAAATTCGAATGATCTCGTCCTCACTGGGTCCCTGGCCGATGACCAAAAATCTCAAACGGGAAAGATCGGCCATGGAATCCGAGATTGCCCGGGCGAGAAACAAGAGATTTTTTTCCGGAGCCAGCCGGCCCAGATGTCCGATGACCAAGGCGTCTCGGGGAATCCGAAATTCTTCTCGAAATTTTTTCCCCTGACCTTTTGAAAAAAAGCCCGTATCGACGCCGGTCGGTATTTCCTTTACCGGAGTGATGACCCCCCGTTCTCTGATCAAACGGGCGATACTCCGGCTGGGCGCCACGACGCTCGTACACATATTGGCATATTCCGTGGAAAGATGCATGGCAAACTGCTTCATGGCGTCGGAATTAGCGGACACGTAATGGGTATATTCTTCATATCGGGTGTGATGGGTAAAAATCAGGGGCAGTCTTCGACGCCCGGCCGCCCGAAGCGCCGCATCTCCCAGAAGATAAGGATGATGGCTGTGAATGACATCGGGTTTGAAGTTGTCGATGGTATCATCGATGATAAACGGCACCGGAATTCGGAGGGAAAAGTCGCTTCCGTTGAAATTTTGAATGGCCGGGACCCGGAGAACATCAATATCGTTTTCGTCCCGGCCGTTCGAATCGGAATATTCCGGGGCGATCACAAGGACATCGTTTCCCATCTGCCTGAGATCCCGCGTAAATATCGAAACCGAGCGCGCCACTCCTCCGACATGCGGAAGATATGTATTGGTAAACATACAAATTTTCATGATAAATTGTTTTTATAACGGCAAGTGACTTAATGGTAAGTATCTATGGGATTTTTTTTCGGCCACGGAAATCTAAATTTCCGTGGCCGGAAACATTGCATTCATCCGGTTAAGCACCCAGGAACCACTCCGGTTTGATCTCGGGCGGTTTCTTTTCCATAACCGGCAATACCATGACAGGCACAGGTGTGTGCTTCATAACCTTCTCGGTTACACTTCCCAGGTCCCATGCGAACTCTCCACCACCATGTGATGCAATGGCAATAAGGTCTGCATTCTGCTCCTTTGCGGTGGCAATGATTTGCGTAGACGCTAACCCTTCTTTGTATACCCAGTTTATCTCCAAACCCTTCTGCTTTAAATTATCAGCGAGCTGATTCAGATACTTCTCCGTGGCTGCTTTTTCATCCACTCTGAGTTGCTTCAACGTATTTTCGGATACCATCGCTGCTCCGGCAAAATGGCTTGCGGTCATCAGGGTTACTTGCGCATTTAATCCTTTGGCGATATCTTCCACGTGCGGCAAGATTTTCTCCGCCAGTTTCGATCCATCCAGTGGAACTAAAATTTTTTTAAACATGATTTTTCCTCCTATATATGATATATTTAGTGGTTGAAATCCTTTGTTTTACTCATCGAATTCAATAGCGTCCGCCATCCACCCCCCTTCAATATTTATGAAATCTATGATTTTTAAACATTAAAGAAAATAATACCGCAACTGTATATTAGCTGCAGCATTTATTTAATCCTAAAAAAACCCTACCATTCCACAAAATTGTGAAAATTTTTCATTTCAGACATCATGCATAAAACTATTTGAGCAAAATATGTTTATTTCATCGAGTTTTTGTGTTATGAAAACAAGTTAGTTCGCTTCGCTCCCAATTGGCCTCCGGCCCGCAGGGCCTACGCCCCGGAGGGAATGATGGAACAATGGAATACTGGTAGTATTTCGAGGATTAAAATTTGAGTCTGACGCAGATATTGGCGGAAAAGACAGTTTTCGTTCAGGCAATAAATAAGTTATATATCTTTTAGGGTGTTGTCTTGGCAGACTTTTGTTCCATTTATCTATATTCTATATTGGTAAACTCACATGAAACCAAAAGTTAATATTTTAATTGTAGAAGATAACCAGTTGTTCAGAGAAGGTTTAAAATCCCTGCTGGCATCAAATACCGACTACGAATTAATCGCTGAAGCGAATGACGGTCTGGAAGCCTTGCGCCAGGTTCGGAAAAAACAACCGGATTTTATTTTACTGGATCTTTCCATGCCCAGGCTCAGTGGAATTTCCGTCATAAAAGAAATAAAAAGTATTTATCCTGATATCAAGATTCTGGCGTTGACCATCCATGAGTCCGATGAGTTCGTGCTTCAAGCATTCGATGCCGGAGCCAACGGATACTGCGTTAAGGACAGCAGCCGTCATGAATTGCAAACCGCCATCCGAACCGTTCTGGAAGGAAAAACTTACATCAGTCCCCAAGTCACGGGCCAAGTGATGGAAGGTTATTTGGAGAGTTCCAGGAAGCTGAAGAAAAAAACGGATTGGGACACGATTACCCGGCGGGAAAGGGAAATTTTAAAACTAGTCGCCGAAGGGTACAAAAACAGACAAATCGCCGAACTACTTCACATCAGCCTGAAAACCGTCGAGAAACACCGTGCCAATATAATGAAAAAACTGGGTTTGCACAGTGCATCCGAATTGACGGCCTACGCGATTGAAAAGAACCTGGTGACCCCAAAAACCTGATTATTACTTATCGTCATCCATATATTAACCCCATCCGAACCGAACCGGTGCAGGTTCCCGTTCAACGTTTAAAATCCAATTTTTGCCTCCTAAGCTTTTTTTTCTGGCTGACACCTGGAACCTGACACCTGAAACCAACTATTCATGGCAATCTCAGCAAACAACGGTCTTGATTTACAACCCTACACGATTAACCGACAAAATACATGCTTGACCCTATTTTCATTTACAATCCTTAAGGTTATTGGATAAGTGGGTATATGCAGGATTTCCGTAATCAGGATAAATTTTTTCTGTGATGATAGGAGAACTAAAGTGTCATGGTTGCTGATTGTCGATGACAATGAAATGTTTCGCAATGTATTTCGAACATCTTTAATGCAGCGCATTGAAAATATTGACATCCACGAAGCCGGAAGCGCAGAAAACGCAATGGCTAAAATTTCGGACAATCCTCCTTTTTTAATTTTAATGGACATCCGGTTGCCCGGAGAAAACGGATTGCAACTCACCCGGAAAATCAAGCGCCTGCACCCTCAAATCCTGGTGGTTGTCTGCACAAGTTTTAATTCAAATGACTATCGGCAGGCGGCTTATAGAGCCGGAGCCGATTATTTTTTCTCAAAATCCGCACTAGAGATAAAAAAACTTATACGTTTAATTCACTCGCACATGGAAGAAAAATGAAAAGCTTCACCCCTCTATGCAGCTTAATCAGTATCACGAAATTCTTTCTCTTACGCTTGCCCGTAAGTACATTCCTTTTAAACACTGAAAAAGGGGGTACATTACCAGTTTGTTAATTGCTATCCAAGACTTTTTGGTTTCAGGTTTCAGGTGTCAGATATTAGCTAATTCGTTTCTTACTCCTGATACCTGACACCTGAAACCTGATTGCAAGGCTTTCGCTCAAAAAATGAATAAGTTAAGGAAGAATGGCATGACGTTCATTGACATACCGGAAATCCAAAATGCCGAACAAGAGCAGACAGTCAATTTTTTTAAAGATATACTGGATTCGTCGGCAAGCGGTATTATCATCACCGATAACAAGGGAACGGTTTCGTATGCTAATCCTGCTTTTTTAAAAATATTCGAATATGGCGAACCTGGTGACATCATCGGTAAAAATGTGTCCGGCCTGTTTGTTTCAGACAGGGTCAAAGAGTTCGGGGACTTCAGATGCATTGTCGAACCCGGCAACGGTCTGATCAGGGAAGCCGTAGTTGAACATAAAGACGGAAAGGTATGCCCAATAGAGGTCTCTTTTTCGGAAGCAAAAAATAAACGAGGTCGTATCCTTGGTAAAATGGCTTCGTTCGTCGATATCAGCAAACGCAAACAGGCGGAAAATAAGTTGCACAAGTTCCAGGAAAAGCTGCGATTGCTTTCACGTAAAATAATTGACTCCCAGGAGAACGAACGCAAACTGGTGGCCAAAGAGCTTCACGACAGCGTGGGTGGCAACCTGGCAGCTATTAAATTAGCCCTTGAGCAGAAACTGGCGTCCATGGACAGGGGTCCCGGAGAGGATGCTTGTTCCATAGAAAAGATTGTTGCCAATATCAAGGATACAATTGTAGAAGTTCGTAGAATTTCTAACCATCTGATGCCTTCCGTGCTGGAAGACCTGGGACTGCTGAAAACCATCCGCTGGTTTTGTCGGGAGCAGAGCAAGTATTATCAAAACACCCGGATCATTACTCAACTTGATGTGGAGGAGGACAACATACCCGAACCACTTAAAATTACTATTTTTCGCGTCCTGCAAGAAGCCATGACCAATGCATTTAAACATGGCGAGGTCGATACGATACAGCTGTGTTTGATTAAATCCGGCGATTGTATAGAGCTGCGCGTGACGGATAACGGCTGCGGATTCGACCCGGAGAGTATCCCGTCCAATCCGGATTCATTGGGTGGATTCGGTTTAAAAGGGATGAAAGACCGGGCTGAAGTTTGCAATGGAACCTGTAAAATTTCCTCGGAAATCGGCAACGGTACGCAGGTGAACCTTTCCCTTCCATTACCTTAAAAACATGCTGTCCGATAATTTCGAACCGTTCGTTATCCAATAAAAGTTATTCAGCCTTTCCTCCCGGAATGAGAAACCAAAAAGAAAACACAACTTGATTTCGGAATAATTTTTCGACTTATTTTTTATATATGATCATGCTATGGTCGCGGGAGCTTTCAGCCGGTTCACCCGGTAAACCCCTTTCCAATCATTAACCGGCAGGTTTTGATACCCTGGAATGTTAATTTCACCTTCGGCCGGAATGTGCTTACGGTCGGCATTTAAGGAAACTTCCAGCTCGGAACCGATTTGAACGATTTTTACACTGATTTTTCCAAAAGGTGTCGGAGTGGGGCCGAAACGGAGAGGCGATCCGGACTGCAGCCACTCAGGAAGAATACCGGAGCAAAGGATCAATCCACGGCCTTCTTCACGTACAAAAAGATTGCGAATCATCGTCACCCATTCGGCGGCGGCCCAGCCGTGCTGGCCGTCACCCATACAACCGCCACCGGTATGCGGATGAATGGCTTCGGGCCATTGGCCCGTAGGCGAAGCCAGTTTTTCTACAGCGTGGATCAGGGGTCCGTAGCGATCGTCTCCGATCCGAAGTAAAGATTGGGCAATTGCCAGCGTCAAATACGCATTCAGTCCGGAGTGAATCATATCTTGAAAAAACGCTCCGGAATGAAAGCAGTTTTCCAGTAAAAACGACAAGGTTGCAGCTATGCGTCGATCTCCCGGCGCCGTCAGTTGAAGGGGATAGTCGGCAACCAGTGAGCCAATTGCTCCGGAGTCCATACGCCGGTAGGGAGATGCGGGAATGCCGCCGCGGCCGCGCTTTTCGGGAATTTTTTCGATGGTGTCAAAAATATTTTTTTTGAAATCCTCTGCAAGTCGATCGATTTCTTTTGATTTACTTTCCGATCCATGTCGTTTTATCATCTCCGCAGCAGCCTTGAGCCCTGCCAGTGCCCAGAAGTTATCCCAATAATAATAATCATTGGGGCCCAGATGTTCTGCACTGAATCCCGCCGGTAAAAGACCTCCGTGCGCAGTTTGATTTTTCGGCAAACGTTTATGCCGGATCCATTTAACCCCTCGATAAATGCCATCCCGGGGGGTTCGATCAAGAAGTTCCCCGCTGAGGCTTTCATACCGGTTATATATCCAAAGTACCTGCCCGTTAGAGTCCCATTCCCCGTCCTGTGATTGGAAATACCCTGATCGTTTCTGGCGCTTTGGGAAGTTTGCGAGAATATTCCGGCATCGTCTGGTGAGTCCGATAACCATTAGTGCATTCAGCATGAAACAGGCATCCCGGAACCAGAAGCGCCGGTAGGTGAAGGGACCGGGAACAATGTCACTGGCCGAAAACAATATGAGAGTTCTAACCGCCGTATCATAGAGGTATTGAATGCTTCCGTCGGGAACCTCTAAACGAGCCGTATGTTTGAGGACCGAAGACCAATTTTGAATATCCCGTGATATACCCCGAACGGGCGAAGTTGATTCCGCTTGAAGGGGTACACGGATGTTCAATCGCTTCCCAGGGGTGTCTGTCAGGTTATAGACAGCCGCTGCAGTCGCCAAGCCTACACGGCAGCGCACCGAGCTGCCCTTTTCTTCCTCTTCCAATTTGTAAACCACATCCCCGTCGGCATAGCTGGAGAAAAGAATCTTCCGAGGCGGCTCTCCCAAATAAATTCGGTCACGGTTGTCCACAACCAGGACTTTGCGCGAGCGTTCAAGAGTGATCTGTTCGATAAACTGAACCCCTTCGGGATTATAAGGTCTCAGGGCCGTCACCAGAAAACCGCCTGAGGATGCTTGAATCTTAAGGGAAATAACCAGTACCGGCGTTCCATCTTCTATAACGACTTCGGCAGATTGAATGAACCGTATTCCCGGTAAGCAGCATAAGGTTTTTATCCGGAGCATGCCTTGCGTTTCTAAATTCTGCTCTACGTTGTGCAGTTTGCTTGGAATCATCTTCCGTCCGTTTTTAGAAACGATCCAGAAATCCAGGGACCAGCCGTTATACAAAGGCGTTACCAGTCCTCTGGGATCTATGATCGGGTAACAGGACAAATTCGGCAATCCCAATGCCGTCCAGTTACGATGCGTCAGGTTGATATGGCTGAAAGAAAATGCGCGCGGAATGAAAGACAGGTCTTTGGGGTTGTATTGTTTTTCCACCCAGAAAGGCCATATCCAGTCCAGATTATGCTGAATCGCCTTGGTATTGATCAATCCTCGTGCGTGAAATTTTATTCCTTCACGAAGAAGTTCGATGGGCTCTTGGATTTCCGACGGTTGGGCGAAGCTGCGCAATCTTGCCAACAGCGTGAGCGGATCGACGATATCATAGGTTCGGGCTGATCGCTTTAAAAAATACTTCCAAGGTATCCACTTGAGCATCATATATTTGTCGCCGACTCCTTAAGACGTGTTGTATAAAAGATAAAAATCGCTTCAGATCACCATGCGAAACCATTCTACAACCTTGATGAGTTCCTTTAAATCTGTAATAGTTTTATGATTATTAAATCCGTTATTGATCATTTGCGTATTATCATTTATGTGGAAATTTCCGGTAAATAATTCATTTTTTCTTAACATTTTTTACAAAAAACAGGTTTCTTATTATTCTGCGCTTTTTTAACAAAGGCATTCAGAGATGGCGCAACCGACATTACACACCTGTTCATTGGTATATTAAATTTATCAGGTATTTTTTTCACCATCTTTAATTCTTTATTTACTCAAATATCATTGGATCAGCCTGACCGCTGTTCCGGTTATATTGATTTTAGTCATGATTGCAATGACCCGACCGCCTTCGGTATCGTAGTCGAAATTACTATACACTCGCGTGCCGATTATGGCGTCCGCCCCTAATAAATACGCTTGTTTTTTTAGCTTAAAAAGTGCTCGCTCCACACACCCTCTATTGTCTTTTTCGGCGATTTCTTTTTCACCTGCACGGTCATCTTCGGAAATGTCCGTGTTATACTTATATTCCTGTGCGGAGATGACGCTGATATACTTACCGATCCTTTTTACTTCGACAGTTTCGGTTGTCGTTACGATAATGTGTTTGGTATCATCTTCGGTAATCATTTCAAATTCTTTTTCAATATATTCTCTTTGCTTCATTTTTCTGTGTTCCTCTATTTTTGCTTTATGTTTTTTTTCTTTTTTCTTTTGCTTCACCTGCTTGGCGCAACTCTCACAGTAAGTGACAAGTTCTATGGTTTCGCTTTTCATTTTTTCAACTTTCTGATCACATCTTGCGCATTTTATATTGCCCATTATCTTTCTCCTCTAAAAGATTTGATGCATTTTCCGAAATCCTTTTTAAGTCCGAAAATAATCAGAATTTCATAATAAAACGATTTTATAGCTTAAAGATATAATCTTTATCCTGTATTAATGGTAATTTCGATGAGTATTCTCGGATGGGAAATTATGTAGTAAATATTTTATATAAAGTGATGAATGCATTCAATTATTTTCTCGATTTTCACAAAGCCAGGTCTAAGAAGAATACGACGAGGAATAAGGTTTTTGTTCTAACCAAAAGTCAGAGCGAATTAGGTAATAAAAAAACTGATATTTTGCCTTTTCAGAACTCCAAAAGCCACTGGTTTGTAGGCAAAAATTCAGCGTTGAGTGTTTAGCGAATGCGTTATATTATTAGCTTTTCAAAGGCGATATGAATTATCAAATTCTGTCTAAAATTGTGCCTATTTTTTTTTGTGATTAGCAGTGATCTTAAACGATATTTGATGACATCCAGCCGAAAGGGTAAGCAGCCATAAAGCCTTTTATTTTCTTATTTTATATCATTTTTTTATCATATTTAACTAATTGATATCATTGCAATTTATAGGATTCGACTCCCGCCGTTTCCACCATTTTATAAATTGATTTATCCTATTTGGGTATTTATATTTTCCCCCTTTCTTGAAGATTTAGAATTGTTCTAAATATTCTTGAAGTGTTATCTTGCTTTAGCAGTCATTTTAGCATTGAATTTAGCAGCATCGATGATAAACCTGTCGTGGGTTCCTTCAGATATTTTATCAATGCCGTCATGAGCAACGATTGAAAAGACAAGCTTCCGGCCATCCACCTCTTCCAATTTAACATTTACTGTAACAGTCAAACCAGGGGGGGTAGCAGCAATATGATTTAATTTCAGATCGATACCCACGGTTTGCTCACGCGGCCAGTCTATATGGGGATTAATCGCCTGGATACATGTCCATTCAAACAGTCCCACCATAAACCCGGTGGCCAACACTTTCGGCATAACTTGAAACTCGGACGATTCGGGAAAAAGATAAGGGACGGTTTTGTTTTCCGGAACTTTGAATTTAAATTCAAACGTTAAACCGGGTTGCAAAGAATTTTTCATGGCTGACCTCCACCGGCAAATTTTTATTGTTCGTCATCATTATTTCTGTTAATTACATGTTAGTCAAATTAAATGTTTTAATGAGTTTAATTAGTGAAACTTATTTTAAATGGAATGGCAACAGATCATAGGGTTTTACCATTTGGCCAAGCTGGGTAGCTTCACGAAAGCCGCCAATGCCACATTTCGTACCCAGTCTGCTATTAGTCAACAGATTAAGAACCTTGAAGAAGAATTAGGGTGTCCGTTATTGGAAAGGATAGGCAAGCGAAAATTGTGTCTGACTTCTGCCGGCGAAACGTTTTTTAAATTTTCAGAGAACGTTCTGGAAAGATACGATTCTCTTACTGAAGAACTCAACGAATTGAAAGGCTTACAAATTGGCCATTTGAGAATGGCCGCGCCTTTTACAACCCTATACCATTTAATCCCATTTGCCCTAAAAAGTTATATCAAAAAATTTCCAAATGTTGAGCTGACCATACTCGACCGGTCACAGCAGGATATTCTTGATCTTATAAAAAATGGGGATATCGATATGGGTCTTGTACTTGAATCCAATGTCCAAAAAGATCTTACAGCAATTCGCTGGAAGAAGGTGAGAACCGTTTTGATGACACCCACAGATCATCCTTTGGCCAAAGTTAAAAGAATTACACTGAAACAAATTGGAAAATATCCTCTGATTGTACCCCCCAAAAATATAAGATACCGTGGCGATTTAGAAAAAAGATTTCAAAAACTCGATATTGACCACCATATCATTATGGAATCTTCTAATGTTGAGTTAAGTTCCCTGTATGTCGAGATGGGACTCGGTATATCTTTTGCTACTGTAGTAGAAGACTTGCCGGAATTGAAAAAACGAAGTTTGGCGTTTTTTTCAATGGACCATTTGTTTAAACCAGATTATATAGTGGTGGTTATAAGAAAGGATAAGAATTTGATTTCATACAAGAACGCCTTTGTTAAAATTCTATTTGAAGAAACCTCTTTTTAAACAGATACCTCGCCATGCCATCAGTGGCTTCTTCCACAATGGATATTATCAATGGCTCCTTTGCCTGGGATTTTATTCTCTTATAACAGGATTTGATGATGATGCGATCTCTATTTAATATAACAGGTCGTAAGGTCTATTAAATCCTTTCCATTTCGAATTAAAATTGCTATACATAAGTTGATTTCGAACCAACGTACTCATCTCCTGTATACACTCACGATCCAGATCCCAAAGAAAGCAGATGGCACCAAGCCCCTTATCTTATTCTATGAATCTAAATCTTTTCCTTTTTGAGACTGAGGACCTCTTCGAGTCTATAATAAAATTTTTATTTTTGTGTTGCGTAACACTAAACATTATGTTAGTTTCCCAGACATGAAAAATTTCGGGGATACAATAAGAGAACTGCGTGTCGCACAGGAGTTAGGATTGCGGGAAGCGGCAGGTAAAGTGGGTATCTCTCCAGCCTATCTCAGCCGTATCGAGCGCGGGAAAGAACGCCCTCCCCGGCCGGAAGTTATTAAATCCATTGCAAAAGTATTAGCAGCAGACCCTGACGTGCTGTTTCGTCTTTCTTCATCAACGGATCCTGAGGTCGTCACGTATCTTCATAGCAAACCTAAAGCGATGCAGCTAATACGTTTTGTCATGGAAGAAGGTTTTTCAGTCCATCAGCTAAAAAACCTGATTAAGACCGCTGAACAAATCAAATTGTCTGGAATGAATAAATAGAGGCATGTCGCTATAACGAGAGTTGTATTTTTTCCATTTAAGGAGCCTTGCATGAAAAAGCCTAAAGCAGGCCAACATAAAGATACCATAGCTCCAGGATTTCTGCTCGACTATATTTCCGTCGTTCCGATTAAAGAGACAAAAAAAGAAATTGTGCGACAACGCATTGTCAGAGCGTTGATCCATGAATATGGACTTTCCCCCGATGATATGGAAAGAGATTTTAATGTTGGCGGTCGCAAAAAGGCGGATCTCGCCATTTTTTCTAACAATACCGAGCATACCATTGAGAACCTTCGCCGGGCTGTTTTTTGCCGTCCGGAACCGAAGCTTGGGAGGAACGTCATCCGCATTAGGGATTTTAACCAAGCCGCTACTGATTTAGAAGGACTGGAATCGATCATGCGATCGGTCGAATCCATCCAATATGGGTTATGGACAAATGGGTTGGAGTTTTTCTTTCTCGAGAAAGAAAAAAAACGGTTTGAAACTAAATGTAGCCCAATCGGAGATTGGCCGCCTGCAGAGGAAACCATTGGGACCAAGGATGTGGTTTCAGACGCGTATACCCGTATTGCTGATAACGAGATGCTCAAGATTACGTTTCGGCGCTGCCATAACTTCATTCACGGTAACGAGGGCATGCCCAAAGATGCGGCCTTCTGGCAATTTCTTTATTTGATATTCTGCAAGATGCATGACGAAAACCTTCGTTCCGAACAACGGTATAGCTGGCAGCGACGCTTTTGGGCCGGCCCCAAAGAGCAATTTACGGACGCTGGACGGAAAGCGATACGCAAGCGAATTGAGGAGCTTTTCAAGGAGGTAAGAGCAAAATATGCCAATATTTTCAGGGGAAACGAGGAAATCACCCTATCGGATCGTGCCTTAGCTTTTCTTGCATCTGAGCTTTCAAAATACGATTTCAGTCGAACCGATGTGGATGCCAAAGGGGTAGCCTATCAGGAGATCGTCGGAACGAATCTTCGCGGAGATCGCGGTCAATATTTTACCCCCCGCGGTGTGGTAAGGCTGATGGTTGAAATGCTCGATCCTAAGGAAAACCAAAAGATTCTCGATCCTGCCTGCGGAACTGGGGGATTTCTGGTAGAAACCATCGGACATATGCTGAAAAAATTCAGGGCCGAACGATCGAATAAAACTCGCCCGGAGGATACCGATGAATTTCTGAATATTCAGGAACGGTTAAAAGCCTATGCCGGTTCCATGATTTTCGGTGCGGATTTTGATCCGTTTCTAATTCGTGCCTCTCAAATGAACATGGTTATGGCCGGTGACGGCAGAGGGCATTTATACCACATCAACTCTTTGGAATTTCCGAGTGGGTATTTACCCGATTTAGAGACGGCCAAAAGAGAGATACCCTTTGATAGCGTGGATGTAGTGATGACCAATCCACCATTCGGATCGGATATTCCGATTACCGAAAAAAATATTCTCCAACATTACGAATTGGCCCATAGCTGGGAACCGGATGGTGAGGGTGGTTTCCGTAACACAGGGGTTTTAAAAAACAGCGTGGCACCCGAAATTCTTTTCATCGAACGCTGCCTGCGGTGGCTCAAACCAGGCTCTGGACAGATGGGCATCGTATTGCCGGACGGCATATTGGGTAATCCGGCAGCAGAATATATTCGCTGGTGGATCATGCGAGAAGCCCAAGTGTTGGCAAGCGTAGATCTGCCGGTAGAAGCTTTTATCGCTGAAGCCAATGTGAATATCCTCACCAGTCTTCTTTTTCTGCGTCGCAAGAGTGATGAGGAAAAGCGTACGGAAGCTTTGGGCGGTACAGAGGAGTACCCCGTTTTTATGGCCGTGGCTGATAAGGTCGGTTTAGATCGGCGGGGCAACAAAATTTACAAACGAACGCCGGACGGCGAGGAGATTATTGAACCGCAGGTATATGTGGAGCGTCTTCGTATCGGTGGAAAAATGGTTGAACGAACTTTCGTTCGAAATGAAAAAATCGAGGATAACGATTTGCCCGTAATCGCGGAGAAATATCATGAATTCCTTAAGGAGCACGACTAATGACAAGCCCTGTTCATTACCATGAGGGGAAGTTCCCCCCTTCTATCCTGGATTGGCAACGATTGATCCCATTGCTCGGGCCGGCGAACGCTGCGGTGGCACGTTATGACGGTACCCTCTCGGCGATCCCCAATGCGGCGGTGCTGCTATCTCCCTTGACAACGCAGGAAGCCGTACTTTCCTCACGCATCGAGGGGACTCAGGCTACCATGGGAGAGGTGCTCGAATACGAAGCCCGGGGTGATACCAGCGATCCTGGTTCAGATCGCGAAGCGGATATCTGGGAAGTACTCAATTATCGAAAAGCAATGCATACTGCCGTGGATATGCTTAACGAGATGCCATTGTGCCAGAGGATCATCCGAGAGGCCCACAGAATTTTATTAAATAGCGTAAGGGGGCATGGTAAGTCTCCCGGCGAATACCGGCGCATTCCGAATTGGATTGGCCCCCGTGGATGTTCGATCGAAGAAGCTATCTTTGTACCCATTGTCGCTCAAAAACTTCCAGAAGCCATGTCAAAATGGGAACGCTATATTCATGAACATACTTCAGACCTTCTGGTCCAACTGGGAATCCTCCACGCTGAATTTGAAGCCCTACATCCCTTCCTGGACGGTAACGGTAGATTGGGACGCATGTGCGTGCCCCTATTTATGTACAGCAAGAAACTGATTAGTGGGCCTATGTTTTACATCAGTGCATTCTTTGAGGCGCACCGCGATGAATATTACGAACGACTCCTTGCCGTTTCTCGTGATGGAGATTGGACCGGTTGGAGCGAATTTTTCCTAAAGGCCGTTCAAATCCAGGCGGAAGAAAACCTTCGAAAAACAAATGCAATATTGGCGCTTTACAACCGAATGAAGCCTCAATTCGTTGAACTTACACGCTCTCAGTATGCGATCCATGCGTTAGACTGGATTTTCGATCGCCCGATTTTCAAAAGCTCGGATTTCGTCAGAAACGCCGATATCCCAGAACCAACGGCAAAACGCATATTGAGCGTTCTAAAAAATGAAAGTGTTTTAAAGACGTTGCATGAAGGCAGTGGGCGGCGTGCGGCTGTCATAGCCTTCATTGAGCTGTTGAACATAGCAGAGGGGCGTGAAGTCTTTTGAGGATCACCGGTTAACAAGAAACTAGTTTGTAGGTCACAAAACCTAAAATATGATCCACAAACTAGTTTGTAGCTATTTCACGAGCCACAACAAATATAGCTGATAGAGTTTGCAGCGTGATTTAAGGAGGGGCTAAGGGCCGACTCATTAATAACTTAAAATAATATAGGGCCACCTGTCCTATATTAGATGGCAGCCTTTACCTTCAGAAAATGTATTTATGCATAATATTAGGGCGATAAACAACAAAATCATTTTGGTATTATTAGTCTTG